>DASQXT010000587.1:0-5840 GCA_035639575.1 Geodermatophilus sp. | reverse complement strand
GAGCGGGCGGCCCGGGCCGGCGAGCACGCCTCGGCGGCCGAGGAGCTGCGCGCGAAGGCCGAGAAGCTGGCGCCGGATCTGGCCGACCAGAACGGCTGGCACGCCGACGGTCGGGCGAGCGACACGGCCGGTCCCGACCAGCCCGCCGGCGGCGCCACCCGCCGCTGAGTTCCGGCCCCCCGGACGGTCTGACGTCCGAGGGGGCCGACCGACGCCCTCCCGATCCGGAGGGACGCCATGACCGACCTGCTCGCCATCGGCACGCGCAAGGGCCTGTGGCTGGCCCGCAGCGAGGACGACCGCCGCACCTGGACGCTGGGCGGGCCGCACCTGCTCGCCCAGGAGGTCGCGGCGGTCTCCATCGACACCCGCGGCCCGACCCCGCGGGTGCTCGCGGGCATCCAGTACGGCCACTGGGGCCCGACGGTCATGTGGTCCGACGACCTCGGCGCCAGCTGGCAGGAGACCGAGACCGGCGCCATCCGCTTCCCCGAGGACACCGGCGCGGCGCTCGCCCGGGTCTGGCAGCTGCGCCCCGACAGCGCCGACCGCCCCGGCGTGGTGTGGGCCGGCTGCGAGCCGCACTCGCTGTGGCGCAGCACCGACGGCGGCCGCAGCTTCGACCTGGTCCGCGCGCTGTGGGACCACCCCCACCGGCCGACCTGGCAACCCGGCGCCGGCGGCGGAGCGGTGCACACGGTGCTGCCCGACCCCGCCTCGGACCGGGTGACCGTCGCGATGAGCACCGGCGGCGTCTACGTCAGCGAGGACGGCGGCGACCGGTGGGAGCCGCGCAACTCCGGGATCAGCGCCGTGTTCATGCCCGAGCCCGCGCCCGAGTACGGCCAGTGCGTGCACAAGGTGGCCGTGGACGCCGAGGGCCCCGACCGCATGTACGCGCAGAACCACTTCGGCGTCTTCCGCACCGATGACGCCGGGAAGGCCTGGACGTCGATCGCGGGGGGCCTGCCCGCCGACTTCGGCTTCCCGGTCGTCGCCTCGCCGTCCACCCCGGGCACCGCCTGGGTGGTGCCGCTGGTCGCCGACGTGCAGCGCGTGCCGCCGGAGGGCCGGCTGCAGGTACACCGCACCCGCGACGCGGGGGAGACCTGGACCGCCCTGACCACCGGCCTGCCCGACGCCTGCTGGGCGGCCGTCGTGCGCGACGCGGCCTGCGCCGACGAGGCCGACCCGACCGGGCTGTACCTCGGCACCCGCGACGGCTGCGTCTACGCCAGCGCCGACGAGGGCGACACCTTCACCCTGGTCGCCGACCACCTGCCCGACGTGCTCGTCGTCCGCGCCGCCCGGATCTGACCGTGAGCGTCGAGGTCGTGCTGCCCGGCGTCCTGGCCGACCTGGCCGGCGGCACGAAGCACCTGCGGGTCGAGCCGGCCGGCGGCACGCTCGCCGACCTGCTGGACACGCTGGCCGCCGCGCACCCGGCGCTGGCCCGCCGGATCCGCGACGAGGCCGGCGCGGTGCGGCGCTTCGTCAACGTCTACGTCGACGGCGACGACGTCCGGTACGCGGGCGGCCTGGGCACGTCCGTGCCCGACGGCGCGGTCGTCCAGGTGCTGCCGTCGGTGGCCGGCGGGTGAGCGGAGCCCTGCGGGAGCGACCGGGGTCGCCGGGTCAGAGGACGGCGAGCGCGGCGCACTCCGCGCACAGCTGCGAGCTGTCGTAGTCCTCCGGCGGCCACACGGTCTCCTCGTCCACCGCGACGTAGGCACCGCACAGCGACTTGCGGCTGCGACCGGTCACCCGGCCGATCGTCGCGTGCGCCGGCCCGATCTGCCGCGGGACGAGGCCCTCCGCGCTGCCCACCGAGCCGACCATCACGACGGCGTGAGCGGTCCCGTAGGAGTAGGCGAGAGTCATGGCCCCAGCGTCGCCAGCGGGAGCCGGGCCGGGCCAGCACCCGGGGAGCGCGTGTCCGGTGCACCCGCCCCAGGCGCCGCTCCCGTCACACGGGTACGGTTCTCCGATCCCGGACCGGTTCGGACTCAACAATCCCCGGTCGGGGACCGAAGAGGCGTCGTGACCACCACGCAGCCGCGCGCGCCGCACCCCGACGACGACGTCCGCAGCGGGTTCTGGGCGGCCGTCCCGCGGGGTGCCCAGCTCGACGCCCGCAGCTTCGCCGCCCGGCACCGTCTGACCACCGGGGTGCTCGCCGCCCACGTGCCCGCGCTGGTGCTCATCGGCCTGGTCCGCGGCGTGGGCGGGTGGCTGCTGTGGGGCCAGGTCGCCGTGATCGTCGTCCTGACGGTGCTCGGCCTGGTGCTGCGCGGCCAGGGCGCCCGGGCCGCCGCCGTGAGCCTGGGGCTGATGATCGGCGCCGACGTGCTGCTGCACGTCGGTGGCGGCCTCACCGACCTGCACATCTGGTTCTACGTGCTGCTGGCGCTGGTCGCGCTGTACCAGATGTGGACGCCGTTCGTGCTGGCCGTCGCCTTCGTCGCCGTGCACCACACCGTCACCGGGATCTGGCTGCCGACCTCGGTGTCCACCACCCACCAGGCGCACGAGCACCCGATGACCTTCGCCGCCCTGCACGCGGTGTTCCTCCTGATCGAGGCGACCTTCCTGACCTACGGGTGGAAGTTCGCCGAGCAGTCCGAGGCCGGACGGCGGGCAGAGCAGCGGCGAGCCGAGGAGCAGCAGGTCGCCCAGGCCCGCGCGGAGGTCGAGCTGGCCGAGGAGCGGGCGCGCGCCGCCGACGAGGCCGCCCGGCAGGCGCAGGCGGCCGAGGAGCGCGCCCTGCGCCTCGGCCGGCGCATCTCCGGCCTCGTGGACGCCGGGCGCCGGCTGGACGGCAACGTCGCCACGGCCACCGAGGTGATGGAGGGGCTGCGTTCGGCGATCGCCGAGATCGCCGCCGCGGCCAGCGGCGCGAGCACCACCGCGCGCGAGGCGAGCGCGCAGTCGCGCACCGGAGCGGCGACCGTCGACCGGCTGGCCGGGACCATGGCCGAGATCGACCAGATAGCCGGCAGCATCTCCGCGATCGCCGACCAGACCAACCTGCTGGCGCTCAACGCCACCATCGAGTCGGCCCGTGCCGGCGAGGCGGGCAAGGGCTTCGCCGTCGTCGCGGGGGAGGTCAAGGACCTCGCGCTGGAGACCGCCCAGGCGACGGAGCGGATCCGCACCGTCGTCGACGCCGTCCGGCACGAGGTGGACACGGCCGGGACCGCGCTGGGCAGCGTCGAGGACATCATCCGCGGCGTCGTCGACGCGCAGAGCACCATCGCCGCCGCCGTCGAGGAGCAGAGCGCGGCCACCGCCCAGGCGCAGCAGGCCATCGCCGGCGCCTCCCACGAGGCCGCCAGCATGGCCGCCGACCTGCAGCGGATCGTCGCCGACGAGCACTGATCCCCGGGGCCTCCGCCGCGACGGACCTCCTCGCGCACGGGTTGCCGGGGTGCGCCAGGATGGCGGCGGTGGCCCGGCGACGGGCCGTCCCGAGTGCCACACGAGGGGGAGTGCCACGTGCTGTCCGATCGAGCCCGACCGGTCGTGGAGGCGACGCTGCCACCGGTGGCCGACCACATCGGTGAGATCGCGCGCCGCTTCTACCAGCACATGTTCGCCGCCCGACCCGAGCTGCTGGACGGGCTGTTCAACCGCGGCAACCAGGCCGAGGGCACCCAGCAGGTCGCGCTCGCCGGCTCGGTGGCCGCCTTCGCCAGCGCGCTGGTGAAGTCGCCGGAGGAGCTCCCCGAGCAGCTGCTGAACCGCATCGCGCACAAGCACGCCTCGCTGGGCCTGCACCCGGACCAGTACCGGATCGTGCACGAGCACCTGTTCTGGGCGATCGCCGACGTGCTCGGCGACGCGGTCACCCCCGAGGTCGCCGCCGCCTGGGACGAGGTCTACTGGCTGATGGCCTACGCCCTGATCAACCAGGAGCGGGGCCTGTACAGCGCGCGCGGGGTGCGCCCCGGCACCGTGTGGCGGGACTGGCAGGTCGAGGAGAAGACCGCCGAGACCGACGAGGTGGTCACCTTCCGGGTCCGGCGAATCGACGACCGGCTGGTCAAGACCTCCCTGCCGGGGCAGTACGTGTCGGTCAAGGTGCGCATGCCCGACGGGGTGCACCAGCCGCGGCAGTACAGCCTCACCGCCGCCGACGACGGGGAGCACCGTCAGTTCTCCGTCAAGCGGGTCCGCGGCGACGGGAAGCCCGACGGCGAGGTCTCCACCCACCTGTGCGACACCGTGCAGGTCGGCGACGTCCTGACCCTCTCGCTGCCCTTCGGGGACGTGGTGCTCGACGACTGGCGGCCGGCGGTCTTCGCCAGCGCGGGCATCGGCGTCGCCCCGATGGCCGGCATGCTCTCCCACCTGCGGCACGCCGGCTCCGGGCTGCCGATCACGCTGCTGCACGCCGACAGCGACGAGTCGTCCTTCGCCCTGCGCCACCAGGTGGTCGACGACGTCCGCGCGCTGTCGAACGCCACGGTGCACGTCTGGTACGAGTCCGGCGCCGGCAGCGCGCTGCCGGTCGACGGCGTGCACGCCGGGACGATGGACGTCGGCGCGGTCGACCTGCCCGAGGACGCGGTCTACTACCTGTGCGGTCCGCTGCCGTTCATGCAGGCGGTGCGCAGCGCCCTCGTCGAGCGGGGCATCCGGCCCCAGGACATCCAGTACGAGGTGTTCGGCCCGGACCTGTGGCAGGCCGACTTCCGCACCGAGCCCGCGCCCAGCAGCGCCGCGGGGGCCTGACGACCCCGAGCCCGCCCGTCAGTCCGACCGGCCGGTGTGCCGCTCGTACCGGTCCGCCGAGTGCCCGGTCAGGCCCGGACGTGGGCGTCGGACAGGTCGATGACGACCGACCGTGGGTCGCCGGTGTGGTCGAACCGGTGCACCGCCGCGTCAGGGACGGATCGTGCGGTCCGTCCCCCTCGCGCCGGTTCCACAGCCGGGCGGCCGCCGACAACTGGGTCCCGGTCGCCCCGGACCGGCGGCCCCGTGACACTGCTGGTCAGCCGCCGGCGTTCCCCGGGAGACCCCGGCGGTGAGGCCTCGCCGCTCCAGAACCGCGGGCGGCGAGGCCGCTCAGCACCCACCCCGGCAACGGGGGAGTGCGCAGCGGTGCAGCGTCACGCCCGGAGGCGGTGACAGCACCGCCGGGGCCCGGCATCCTGGGCGCTTCCGAGATCCGCGCCGGTCGGCGGCTGCGGAACGACAGGCAGGGCCTCATGCGTACTCGGATCATCGGCGTCGCCGTGCTGGCCGCCGTCGTCGCCACGGTCCTGTTCGCCGTGCCGCTGGGCGCGGGGGCGTTCGAGTACCTGGTGCAGCACGAGCGGGTGCACCTGGTGGGCCACGCCCGGGACGTCGCTCTCAGCGTGGCCGGCGACGTGCACGACGGCGCCCCCATCGACCTCGAGGACGTCGAGGACCTCGTCGGGGACGATCACCACGTGACCGTCTACGACGGGGACGGCGACCGGCTCGCCGGGTCCGGGCCGGACGCCCCCGCCGACGTGGTGTCGGACGCCCTCGACGGCCACGCGGAGGCCGACACCGCCGGCGACCGCTTCGTGGCCGCCGTCCCCGTCACCTACTCCGACGAGGTGATCGGCGCCGTGGCCGTCGCCACGCCCAGCACCATCCTGCGCGACGTCGTCGTCATCTGGGTGGGGATGGTTGGGCTGGCCATCGCGGCGGTGAGCGTCGCCTGGCTGGTGGGGCGGCGGCAGGCCCGCCGGCTCGCCCGCCCGCTGGAGGACCTGGAGGAGAGCGCCCGCCGGCTGGGGGACGGCGACTTCAGCGTCCGCACCCGCCGTGGAGGGATCGCGGAGATCGACGCCGTCGGCGCCGCCCTG
>DASQXT010000586.1:0-5702 GCA_035639575.1 Geodermatophilus sp. | reverse complement strand
GTCAGGTAGTACATGACGTCCGGCGAGCGGGAGCCGCCGAGCGGGGACCCCGGGTCGTCGCCGTACATGCGCACCAGGGCGTCCTTGGTGATGTGCCCGACCTCGTAGGAGAACGCCGGGTCGTAGCAGACGACGGCCGGGTTGGTCTGCGCCAGGAGGATGGAGTGCCCGTCCTCGTGCTGCAGGCCCTCGCCGTTGAGCGTCGTCCGGCCGGCGGTGGCGCCGAGCAGGAACCCGCGGGACATCTGGTCGGCCGCTGCCCAGAAGGCGTCGCCGGTCCGCTGGAACCCGAACATCGAGTAGAAGATGTAGATCGGGATCATCGGTTCGCCGTGCGTGGCGTACGAGGTGCCGACGGCGGTGAAGGACGCCGCGGAGCCGGCCTCGTTGATGCCCTCGTGCAGGATCTGGCCCTGCTCGGATTCCTTGTAGGCCAGCATCAGCTCGCGGTTGACCGAGGTGTAGCGCTGGCCGTGCGGCGAGTAGATTTTCTGCGTCGGGAACAGCGAGTCCATGCCGAACGTGCGGGCCTCGTCGGGGATGACGGGCACGAAGCGCGGGCCGAGCTCCTTGTCCTTGAGCAGCTCCTTGAGCAGGCGGACGAAGGCCATCGTCGTCGCCACCTCCTGCTTGCCCGAGCCGCGCCGCAGGACGTCGAGGGCCTTGTCCTCGGGTGCCTTGAGCGTCTTGAACTCCGCCCGGCGCCGCGGCACCGCCCCGCCGAGCTGCCGGCGCCGGTCCAGCATGTACTGCATCTCGTCGGAGTCCGGTTCGGGCTTGTAGTAGGGCGGCAGGGTCTTGTCCAGCGCCTCGTCCGGGATCGGCAGGTGGAGCCGGTCGCGGAACGCGGCGAGGTCCTCCGCGGTCAGCTTCTTCATCTGGTGGGTCGAGTTGCGGCCCTCGAAGTGGCTGCCCAGCGTCCAGCCCTTGATGGTCTTGGCGAGGATGACCGTGGGCTGGCCCTTGTGCTCCACCGCCGCCTTGAACGCCGCGTAGACCTTCCGGTAGTCGTGCCCGCCGCGGGAGAGCGCCCAGACCTCCCTGTCGCTCATGTGCTCCACGAGCTTGCGGGTGCGCGGGTCCCGGCCGAAGAAGTGCTCGCGGACGAAGGCGCCGTCCTCGGCCTTGTAGGTCTGGTAGTCGCCGTCGGGCGTCTGGTTCATCAGGTTGACCAGCGCGCCGTCACGGTCGGCGGCCAGCAGCGGGTCCCACTCGCGGCCCCAGATCACCTTGATGACATTCCACCCGGCGCCGCGGAAGAAGGACTCCAGCTCCTGGATGACCTTGCCGTTGCCGCGCACGGGGCCGTCGAGCCGCTGCAGGTTGCAGTTGATGACGAAGGTGAGGTTGTCCAGCTCCTCGCGCGCGGCCAGGCCGATGGCGCCGAGCGACTCGGGCTCGTCCATCTCGCCGTCGCCGAGGAACGCCCAGACGTGCTGGTCGGAGGTGTCCTTGACACCGCGGGAGTGCAGGTAGCGGTTGAACCGGGCCTGGTAGATCGCGTTGATCGGCCCGAGGCCCATGGAGACGGTCGGGAACTCCCAGAAGTCCGGCATCAGCCGGGGGTGCGGGTAGCTCGACAGGCCACCACCGGGGTGGCTGACCTCCTGGCGGAACCCGTCCATCTGCTGCTCGGTGAGCCGGCCCTCGAGGAAGGCACGGGCGTAGATGCCGGGGGAGGCGTGGCCCTGGAACCAGATCTGGTCGCCGCCGCCGGGGTGGTCCTTGCCGCGGAAGAAGTGGTTGAAGCCCACCTCGTACAGCGAGGCGGACGACGCGTACGACGAGATGTGGCCGCCGACGCCGATCCCCGGCCGCTGCGCGCGGTGCACCATGATCGCGGCGTTCCAGCGGATGTAGGCGCGGATCCGCCGCTCGACGTCCTCGTCGCCGGGGAAGTACGGCTCCCGCTCCGGCGGGATCGTGTTGATGTAGTCGGTGCTCCGGAGCGACGGCACGCCGACCTGCTGCTCGCGGCTGCGCTCGAGCATCCGGAGCATCAGGTAGCGGGCGCGCCCGCGGCCGGCGTTCTGGACGACGGCGTCGAGGGACTCGACCCACTCCTGGGTCTCGTCCGGATCGGTGTCGATCAGCTGGCTTGGCAGGCCGCTGGTGATCACCGAGCGGGGCTGGCCTCCGTCGCGGGCGGGGTCTCCGCCGGTCTGCTGCGGTGCGCTCATGGGCACATCGTCCCCCGTGGGTGGGGTGCGCGTCACGCCGGTCGCCCACCAGCCGGGACGACGGCCGGTTCCGGGCCGTCCCTCGACACACTTGCACCTGACCAGGCATGCCCTACGCTTTCCGCCTACGCCGGCCGTGGCCTCGGACACCCGAGGCGGGATGACCGGTGCGGACGGGAAGGGGTGACATGACCGGGCTGCGGGGGAGGGCTCCCGCTGGTCGCGTCCTGTCCACCTGCGGTCCACCGCACCTCGCGCCCCGGGCCGCGCGTCCCACCCCCACGACACCCCGCCGGCGCGGGCACGGACGTGTCCCCCGGTCAGCAGCATCGGAACCCATGGAGGAACAGCAGGGATGAGCGTCGACTCGGGCAGCGCCAGCATGGCGGCCCGGCTGGGCATCAAGCCGGGCATGGTCGTGCAGGAGCTCGGCTGGGACGAGGACGCCGACGAGGACCTGCGGGACTCCATCGTCGAGGTCTCCGGCAGCGAGATGGTCGACGAGGACACCGACGAGGTGGCCGACGTCGTACTCCTGTGGTGGCGAGAGGACGACGGCGACCTCTTCGACGCGCTCACCGACGCCATCACGTCGCTCGCCGACGACGGCGTCGTGTGGCTGCTGGTGCCCAAGTCCGGTCGCCCGGGCCACGTCGAGCCCGGGGACGTCACCGAGGTCGCCCCGACCGCGGGTCTGTCGCAGACCAGCAGCGTCTCCGCGGCCAAGGATTGGTCCGGTATCCGCCTGGTCACCCCCAAGGCGGCGCGCAGCCGCCGCTGATCGAAGGACCCCGTCCCCCTCACGCCTCGCAAGCTCGGCGCGAGCCTCTGGACGGGGCCACGGCGGGGCTCTGCGAGGGGGCCGTTCCAGCACGTCAGCACGTGAGGCACGATCGGCGCATGAGCATCTCCGTCGGGGACGTCGCGCCCGAGTTCAGCCTGCCCGACCAGGACCGCCAGGTCGTGTCGCTGGCCGACCTGCGCGGGACGCCGGTCCTGCTGGTCTTCTACCCCTTCGCCTTCTCCCGGATCTGCACCGGCGAGCTGTGCCAGCTGCGCGACGAGCTGGCGACCTACACCGATGCCGGCGTGCGGGTGCTCGCGCTCAGCACCGACCCGGCCCCCGCCCTCAAGGCGTGGCGCGAGCAGGAGGGCTTCGACTTCGCGCTGCTGTCGGACTTCTGGCCACACGGCGCCGTCGCCCAGGCCTACGGCGTGTTCAATGACAAGGCCGGCATGGCCGTGCGCGGCACCTTCCTGCTCGACGCCGAGGGTCGCGTCGCGTTCACCGAGGTCAACGGTCCCGGCGACGCCCGCGAGCAGTCGGGCTGGAAGGACGCTGTAGCCGAGCTGGCCGCCTGATCGGCACCGGTGGCGTGGCCGTGCTCCGGCCACGCCACCGCGGTCCCGTACCCGGGCCCGGCCCTCCTGCAGGGTCCCGCCGCGAGCTAGCGAGTGGCGGGTGGCAGAGAAGGTCGTTCATCTACCCTGGGCGCGCGGGGCGCGTAGCTCAGCGGGAGAGCTCTCGCCTTACAAGCGAGCGGTCGCCGGTTCGATCCCGGCCGCGCCCACTTCCCCGCTCTGTTCCGGGGCTTCTCCCTGCTCAGAGATCAACGGGCAGTAGCACAGCGCCCAGTGACCCCCGCGTGCTGTTCGGAGGTCGCCGATCGAACCCTCGCGCGACCATGTCATCGGCGTGCCTTGCGGACCCGCACGACCTCGTTGGTCAGTGAGGACCAGCGATGGGTGGGGCGCGAGCTCGTCTGGAGCAGAACATCCAGCATCGGAACGCTCACGCCTCGGCGGCCTGGATAGGCGACTTCAGCCCCGCTGCGCGGATCGTCGGCACTGGGGCCGGCGGTTCAGGCATCGACATGGCCAGAATGTTCTACTCCATCGGGCAGGACGCGTTTCCGGACAACGAGGTGCGCGTGACCGACATCTTCGAGGACGGTGCCACGGCGATCCTCCAAGCCGAGTTTTGGGGCACGCAGACAGAAGTGATGAACGCGCCCGAGCAGACCATCCCGGGGACCGGAAGGCGGGTCCCCTTCGTCACGATCAACAGGTTCGACGATGGGAGGATCACACGATTACGCTCTACTTCGACCGTGCCGAGCTGCTGGGGGAGCTCGGCCCTCTTCCAGCCCCAGCTGAGCAGGCTATGAGCACCGCACCGGCTCCCGCCTCGGCCCGAAGCTTCGATCGCCCTGAGATGAGTCCTTGAAGGCACTCTGCCTCATGGATGACGAGCCGTCTGGAAACGACGGGTTTGTTGGTCGGTCACAGGCCAGTGAGACGTCGGGTAGGCGAGCCGCGGGCGCACAAGCAACCGGTCAGCCGCCCAGCGTGTTTCCGCCGATCGTCATCAGCACTCAGCTCAACCCGCACCGAAGGACAAGCAGCCAGCCACTTGTCCGAGCGACTCGACGTCCACTCACATCGATTGAGGGAACCGGAGCAAGTCGCGGGTCTGTACGGTGCCCAGCAGCTCAAGAACTCCAATCAAATGTGCCCGACGTGCCGGAGCCGCCGCTCTCCCATTCTCGCATGTCGGGCCCGGACCAGTGGCTGCCGTCGCTTCGGGGCAGAGTAACGGTTCCGAGCGCGAACGCCGTGGCCGCCGCCGCATCCTGCACTGCCGTTGCCCTGCCCGTCGGGTCCTGCACCGGTGCCTGGTACTGCACGTGACCGACATCCCCGATGCGCATCGACGGAGCCTCGCCGTCGTCCAGCTCGATTCTGGTGACCTCCGAGGGAAGCCACTCTGTAATCGTCGCCTGCCAGACGGCCTCAAGATGCCCACCCCGCCTGCCGGTGAATATCTCCTCGAGCTCAGCCCGCTGCTCCTGGCTCGCTGACTCATCGAGATACAAACGGGCAATGCCGTTACCACTGAAGAAATCTGCGGGCCAGTCGGCCCGGAAGACGACCTTCCCGCCGCGGAGATCTACTCCGTCAGATTGTCCTTCTTGGATGTCGAAGAAGAGGACCCCCGAACACCACCCCTGATCGGGTTCTGCTGGGCCGAGCCAGCACGGGCACCACATCTTGCAGCTACAGTGTTCCCACCAGCGTCCCCTGACAGACCAAGCCATCGCTTCTCCCCAAGAAAGAGACGTTGCTTCAGGGCACACTCTCTTCGAGACCGACTGTGCCCGGAGGGCCGGCCTGCCTCGTTGCTTCGGCGTGCCGACCTCTTGGGGTCGGGGTGAACCCAAGCAAGACAGTATTACGCTGATGGAGGCATCGGTCCAAGACTGCGGCCCCTCACTGCCGCGTACGCTTCTCCGGAGCCGGCTACGCTCGCACGCGGACGTGGGGGTGTGGCTTGACGCTTCGGGTGCGGGGAGACACCCCTCGCGTACCGGAACAGTGACCGCTCCACAGAGGCCCAACGCTGGCTGAAGACTTCGGGAGCGCTGGTCAGCACGGCGTTCGGCGTTGCCTGCTGACAAGCGAGCGGACGCCAGTTCGAACCCTGCCACGCCCACCACGCCGCATCCCTTCTGTCGTGCCGGT
>DASQXT010000585.1:0-4554 GCA_035639575.1 Geodermatophilus sp. | reverse complement strand
AAGAACACGTCGGGTACCGCACCCGCCAGCCCGGCCACGGCGGCGAGCGCGAGGACCGGTGTGCGGAGCGGGCGGGGTAGCCGGGCGACACCGATGGCGGCCAGCAGCAGGAACAGCGGCAGGACCACGCTGGTGTAGCGCGCCTCGAAGGCCGCACCGGTGAACCGGCCCACCGCCAGGGCGAGCACGAGGGTCGCGCCGACCACGACGGCCAGCGCCCGACCGGGCGGTCGCCCACGGAGGTCGAGCTCGATCCGCGAGCCGGACGCCGAGACCGCGGCGGCCCCGAGTCCGGCGAGCAGCAGCAGCACGGCCGCCAGCACCAGTGCCGCGGTCCGCCCCCCTCCACCGGCCCACACGACGACCGTCGGCAGCACCGCGCTGAACCCCGTCGGACTGCCCCACGGCGTTCCCGTGTGCCTGAACTGGTAGAGGAACGACGGGAGCCAGGGGAGGAAGAGCACCCCGCCCGCGGCCACCCACCCGGCGGCGCGGGCCGGTGTCCAGCGGCGCGTCCGCCACGCGGACACGAGCAGCCCCCCGCCGACGACGGCGAGCAGGAACAGCGACCAGTAGTGGGTGAGCGCCAGTGCCGAGCTGACCAGCGCCACCAGGACGCCACGTGCCGCTCCCGGTCGGCGCAGGTAGCCGTCGAGGGCGAGGAGACCGCAGAGGACCAGCAGCACGACCAGGCTGTACATGCGCGCCTCGGTCGAGTAGTAGACCCCGAAGGGCGAGGTCGCGAGCAGCAGCAGCGCGGCGACCGCGCCGGGCCTGCCGGCCAGCCGGGCACCGGCCACGGCGGCGGCCGGCAGCGCGGCGACGCCGAAGAGCGACGACAGCCACCGCACCTGCGTGGCGGAGTCCCCGACCAGCCGCTCCCAGCCCCACAACAGCAGCGGGTACAGCGGCGGCGCGCCGTCCCGGCGGAGGGCCTCCGGGACCTCCCGGAGCGGCAGGCCGGAGATGTCGACGCTGATCGCCTCGTCGAGCCACAGCGCGGAGGGCGAGTACGCGCGCAGGGCGACGCCCAGCGCGACGGCGACAGCGACCGCCGCGACCGTCCCGAGCGCGGCAGGGCGGTCTCCGGGGCCGAGCACACGTCCGGCCCCGTCGCCGGACGGGTCGCCGGGCGGTCCGGCGCTCACGTGTGCTCCCGGCTCGCCCGGGCGGCGGGGTGGCACGCCTCGCCCGGCAGCACGACGACCGCGACGGCGACGGGAGCCTCGAGCTCCTGCGTCAGCGGGCGGGGCGGCAGCGGCGGGAGGACGTACCCGACCAGCCCCGTGCCGGTCGACCACAGTGCGCGCCGGCTGCCGTCCTCCCGGCGTTGCTCGACGCACCACCGGAGACCACCGGCGTCGCGGCCCGGCGGCAGCACGTCGCGGTACCACCGGTCGACCGTCGTCGCGCTGACACCGTCGGGCATGCACCAGCGGACCGAGCCGGGGTCCGCGACGTCCTGTGCGGCGCACCGGCCGGCCGACGCGGGCACGGGGACGCCGGCGTCGGTCCACTGCACGGCCGGGGGCAGCGGCGTGCGCTGTGTCAGCGGGGCGATGACGGGCCGGGAGGTCGTCGCGACGACGAGGGCCAGCCCGACGACCGTGATGACGGCTCGCGCGGCACGCCCACCGGCGTTCACCACGGGGAGCGTACGCACCGGGACGCACGAGAGGCCCGGGAAGCCACACGGCTCCCGGGCCTCTCGTGCGCTGGGTCAGCGCCTGCGGCGCGCCCTGCGCAGTTCGCTCACCAGCAGGGCGATGCCGCCGCCGACCAGCAGCAGCCACCCCAGGCCGCCGCCGAACAGGAGGTTGACGGGCAGGACCGCGCCGACCATCACGGTGAGCGCCAGGACGACGAACAGCAGCCCCGGGAGGAGAGCGGTGAGGTCGACACCGCGGCGCTCGGGCCGGGGCGGGTCCTCGGTCGACAGCGGGGTCACGATCTGCCAGTCCCTCAGCTGCTGTTCCTGCCAGGCGGTCGGGGTCGTCGGGAACTCGCTGTAGTCAGGCACGGTCCACCTCCACGTCGCCGAGGCCGGCGTTGATCGTGAGCACGATGTCGGGCTTGCCGTCCCCGGACCAGGTGGCGCCGGATCCGAGGGAGAGCCCTCCGTCGGAGTCGAGGTCGAGGACGTGGACCTCGCCCAGACCGCTGTGGACGTCGACCCGGACGTCGGCCGAGCGGGGGACCAGCACGTCGACGTCCCCGAGGCCTCCGTTCACCTGGGTGGTGACGGGCTGGTTCAGGCCGGACAGGTCGGAGAGGTCCAGCGTCGTGTCCCCGAGCCCCAGCGAGTAGACCGGCTGGACGTCGGCGGCGGTCCTCGGGTGGTGGGTGCGGTCGCCCACGTCACCCTCGATGTCCTTCCACGGCTCGGCTGCGGAGACGAGCAGGGCGAGGGACAGGACCGTGCCGAGCGCGATCAGCCCACCCTTGGCTCGCCGTCCACCGGTGAAGGCGGCGGCGACCAGACCGAGGCCGACGACCAGCAGCGCGGAGCCGAAGAAGCCGACGGGGCCGACGTCCCAGCCGGTGAACCGGGTGAGCGCCGCCAGCAGGCCGACGACGATGAGCAACCCGGCCAGGGTCACGCGCGGAACCGGCGAGCGCGGCCCCGCCGGGCGGGACGCGCGCGGGTCACCTGCGGTGTGCTCGGCCGGCATGAAGATCCACAGCAGCAGGTAGACCGGGACGCCGGGGCCGGCCAGCGCCAGGGCGACGAAGCCGACCCGCCACAGCAGCGCGTCGATGCCGCTGTACTCGGCCAGACCACCGGCCACGCCGCCGATGACCTTGTCGGTGCGGCTGCGCCGCAGCGGCGGGCGGTCCGGCGGACCGGCCGGCGGCTGGTGGGCCATCGCCGGCGGGTCCGGCGACGGGGGAGCGGGAGGAGGTGTGGAGGTCATGGCACCGAGCCTGGCGCCGCGGGACCGCGCGGTCCATCAGGGAGGCCCCCCATCCGACCCGGGTCCACGACCCAGGGTGCTCCCCGGTGCCGCGGAGCGCCGTCCCGGTGCGACGATCGGCACCGTGACCACGACCCTTCCCGTGCCCGTGCGACCGCCGCTGGTGCGCCCGCGCTCGGGGCGCCTGGTGGCCGGCGTGGCCGCGGGGACGGCGCTGCACCTGGGTGCCGACACGCTGATCGTCCGGGTGGTCTTCGTCGTCCTCGCCGCCACCGGCATCGGCGCCGTGCCCTACCTGCTGCTGTGGTTCTTCATGCCGGTCGCCGACGTCGACGCCGACCCGGTGGCGCCCGAGGCGACGGAGCCGCCCAGCCGCCGGCAGGCGGTGGGCCTGGGCCTGCTGGGCCTGGGCGCCCTGGTCGTCACCAGCAGCCTTGGGGCGTGGGGCGGCAGCAACCTGGTGGTGCCACTGCTGCTGGTCGCCGTTGGGCTGACCGTGATCTGGCGTCAGCTGGACACCGACCGCACGCTGGCCCGGCCCCGCGTGCGGTGGGTGCTCGCCGGCGGGGTTGCCCTCGGCGCGGTCGGCGTGGTGCTGCTGCTGGCGACCACCGGCCAGCTGGCGAACGCCCGCAACGGCTTCGCCGCGACCCTGGTGATCCTGGTCGGCGTGGCGCTGGCCACCGCGCCGCTGTGGCGCCGGCTGCTGGCCTCCCGCGAGGCCGAGCGCACCGCCCGGATCCGGTCCGAGGAGCGGGCCGCCGTCGCCGCCCACCTGCACGACTCGGTTCTGCAGACCCTCGCCCTCATCCAGCGGCACGCCGAGGACCCGACCGCCGTCTCCCGGCTGGCCCGCAGCCAGGAGCGTGAGCTGCGCACGTGGCTGTACGAACCGGCCAGCGTCGCCGGCGGGGGCACGTGGGCGGCGCTGGTGTCCGGCGTGGTGGCCGATGTGGAGGCCGACCACGCGCTGACCGTCGAGTCGGTCGTCGTCGGCGACGCACCCCTGGACGACGCCCTGACCGCCCTCGGCGCGGCCACCCGCGAGGCGCTGGTCAACGTCGCCAAGCACTCCGGGGCGGCCGTCGCCGACCTGTACACCGAGGTGTCGCCGCAGCGGGTCGCGGTCTTCGTCCGCGACCGCGGTGCCGGGTTCGACCCGGCCGCCGTGCCCGGTGACCGGCGCGGGCTGCGCGACTCGGTCACCGGCCGGCTGACCCGCCTGGGCGGGACCGCGACGGTGCGCTCGGCACCGGGGGAGGGCACCGAGGTGGAGCTGTGCCTGCCCCGCGAGGAGGCGGCCGCGTGAGCACCCGCGTGTTCCTCGTCGACGACCACGCGATGGTGCGATCGGGGGTGCGCGCGGAGCTCGGCGGCGCGGTCGACGTGGTCGGTGAGGCCGCGGACGTCCAGGGCGCCGTGGAGGGCATCCGGGCGACGGTGCCCGACGTCGTCCTCCTCGACGTGCACCTGCCCGGCGGCGGCGGGCGGGCGGTGCTGGAGACGCTGCGGGCCGAGCTGCCGTCGGTGCGCTGGCTGGCGCTGTCGGTGTCCGACGCGGCCGAGGACGTCATCGCCGTCATCCGCGCCGGCGCCCGCGGCTACGTCACCAAGACCATCTCCGGGCCGGACCTGCGCG
>DASQXT010000584.1:0-17116 GCA_035639575.1 Geodermatophilus sp. | reverse complement strand
CCTGCGCCCAGCGGCGCGGGCTGACGCCCTTCCAGCGCCGGAAGGCGTGCACGAAGCTCGAGGCCTCCGAGTAGCCGATGCGCTCGGCGACCTGCTCGATGCTCAGGGCCGCCGTCACCAGCAGCTCCTCCGCGAGGTACTCGCGGGTCTGCTCGACGACGGCGCGGAAGCCGGTCCCCTCCTCACGGCTTCTTCGACATGGGCCCCGTCTCGCCGGCCGCGCAGACCGCCATCGACGAGAGCTGCGCGCGCTTCGGGGAGCTGATCCGGGGCTGAGGGAGCCGGGGTCCGGCCGGGCCGGGCACGGCCACGACGTCGACGTCCTGGGGGACCGCGGGGTCAGCCGGTGCGGGCGCCGGGCCCGCGGCCGGTCAGCACCCGGGTGACCGCCGGGGAGGGGCGCAGCTCCACGGGACGGCCGGCCAGCTCGGCGGCCTCGACGTGGTCGAGCAGCAGCTGCGCGCCGGGCTCGGACAGCGCGGTCACCGAGCGGGCGTCGATGCGGTCCACGCGCGCCGGCTCCCGGCCGTAGCGCCGCCAGAACGCGTCGACGGCAGCGGCGTCGACCGCGCCGGCCAGGCAGAGCAGCCGCCCGCCGGTGGTGTTCAGCAGGCGGACGACGCCGCGCCTGTCCAGCGGGTTGTCCGGGGCCTCCGGGCTCACCGCCCCAGTGTGCGTCCGCCGACGGCGACCGGCCTGCGGCGTCGCGGGAGCGCGTGGGCGCGGCCGGGCCGCCGTCGCGCAGGATGGGAGCGTGGAGAACCTCCTCGGCGTCGCGGACCCCGGCACGGTGCAGCGTCTCGGTGGCGAGATCGAGGCGGCCGCCCGCCGGCTGGCCGGGGTGGTGGAGCGGACGCCGCTGCAGCGCAACGCCCGGCTGTCGCAGGCGACCGGGGCCGACGTCTGGCTCAAGCGCGAGGACCTGCAGGTCGGCCGGTCCTACAAGATCCGCGGCGCCTACAACACGATCAGCCAGCTCGACGCCGCCCGGCAGGCCGCCGGGGTCGTGTGCGCCAGCGCCGGCAACCACGGGCAGGGGGTGGCCTACGCCTGCCGGGCGCTGGGGGTGCGCGGCGCGGTCGTCGTCCCGGGGACGACGCCGCGGCAGAAGCGCGACCGCATCGCCGCGCTCGGCGGGGAGATGGTCGACCTGGTCGTCACCGGCGACACCTACGACGAGGCCGCGGCCGCCGCCCTGGCCCACGCGCGGGACACCGGCGCGACGCTGGTGCCCGCCTTCGACGCCGTCCCCACCGTGGTCGGGCAGGGGACCGTCGCCCTCGAGGTCCTCGAACAGCTGCCCGCCCCGCCGGACGTCGTCGTCCTCCCCGTCGGCGGCGGTGGCCTGCTGGCCGGCTGCGCGACGTGGCTGCGGCAGCACAGCCCCGGCACCCGCATCGTCGGCGTCGAGCCGGCCGGGGCAGCCGGCATGGCCGCGGCACTGGCGGCCGGAGAGCCGGTGGAGCTGCCCCAGCTGGACACGTTCGTCGACGGCGCCGCGGTCCGCCGGGTCGGCGAGGTGACGTTCCCGCTGGTGCGCGACTCGGGAGCCGAGTTGGTCGCGGTGCCCGAGGGCCAGGTCTGCACCGAGATGCTGGACCTCTACCAGGTGGACGGCGTCATCGCCGAGCCCGCGGGGGCGCTGGCGACCGCCGCGCTCACCGGCGGGCTGGTTCCGGTGGAGCCGGGGCAGACGGTGGTGAGCCTGCTGTCGGGGGGCAACAACGACGTCAGCCGGTACGCCGAGGTGGTCGAGCGCTCGCTGGTGCACCGCGGCCTCAAGCACTACTTCCTCATCGAGTTCCCGCAGGAGCCCGGCGCGCTGCGGCGTTTCCTGGACGAGGTGCTCGGCCCGGACGACGACATCGTGCTGTTCGAGTACGTCAAGCGCGACAACCGCGAGACCGGCGCCGCGCTCACCGGCATCGAGCTCGGCAGCGCGGCGGACTTCCCGGCGCTGCTGGCCCGCATCGAGGCCAGCCCGCTGCGCATCCAGCACGTCGCGCCGGGGACGACGGCCTACCGCTTCCTCGTCTGACCCGGGCGCCGGACACCGGGCCGGGCGAGGTGGCTCGGGCGCGGTCGGGGGAGTGGCGGAGGGTCCCAGCGAGGCCACGGGCCGTTGCCAGCTCCGTCACAGGTTCCCGCGCGACCATCTCCCGGACGGCTGGACACGCCGGCCGCTGACCGAGGAGACCACCGTGCGCAAGAAGCTGGTCGTCGCCGCCGCAGCAGGCGCCCTGACGCTGACCGGACTGGCCGTGGCCGTTCCCGCCGTCGCGGCCACCGATGAGACGGGCGACACCTCGACGTCCGTCGTGGACCGCATCAAGGACGCCCTCGCCGGCCTGGTCGACGACGGGTCGATCAGCAAGGACCAGGCCGACGAGGTGGCCACCACCCTCAGCAAGGCCGACCTCGGGTGGCACGGCCACGGCGGCTGGTTCGGCCTCGACACCGCCGCCAAGACGCTGGGCATGACCGACGACGAGCTCCGGACCGCGCTGCAGGCCGACGGGGCGTCGCTGGCCAAGGTCGCCGAGGACCGGGGCGTCGCGGTGGACAAGGTCGTCGACGCCCTGGTCAAGGACGCGCAGGACGGCATCGCGAAGGCGGTGCAGGAGGGCATGCCCCAGAAGGTGGCCGACGAGCGGCTGGCCGACCTGAAGCAGCAGGTCACCGACTGGGTGAACTCGACCGCAGGCGACCGGCCGTGGGGCGGTTGGTGGGACGGCCACCGCGGCCACGACTGACACCGGCACAGACGCGGCGCCGTCCCCACGGGGGGCGGCGCCGCTCCGCTGTCCGGCGGGGGTGGACGGCGGCACCGAGCGGAGGTTAGCCTCGCCTTACCGCATCCGGACGGGGCGGGAGCACGAGGCGAGGGAGATCCGCGTGGGGCTGCGACTGCCGGTCGGCGACGTGACCGTGCTGCTGGGCCCGGCGGCCGTCCGCCGCCAGGTGATGGCGGCGCTCGACGACGACAGCGGCCGCTGCGCCTCCGGGCACTCCGCCGTCCGCGTGCAGCGCCTCGCGGCCGCCGCGGACGACGACGTGGACCGGCGCATCGAGGCGATCGAGGCCGTGCGCGAGGCCGGCGCGACGATCGTGCTCGTCGACCGGCTCACCGAGGGGCTGGCCGCGCCGGACCGCCGCGCGGTGCTCACGGCGCTGCGTCCGGTGGCCACCGGCGGCCGGGCGGTCCTGGTGGACGACGACGACCCGGTCGCCGCGCTGGCGGTGGCCGACGGCGCGCTGCGCGCCGACCCCGCCGGCGGGCTGTCGGCCGAGTCGCTCGGGGACCTGGACTACCTGGCCTCGTAGGTGAGGCAGTCGGCGGCGTCGGTGCCCGGCCCGACCTGCACACCGGGGGCGTGGCACTCGAGCTTGTCGTTGTGCACGCAGTCCGAGCGGTGGCAGGCGCCGACCATCCCGTTGCGGTCCAGCCCGGCGCGGAAGCTGATCTCCACGAAGGTCCCGCAGTGGGCGTGGTCGCCTCCCACGGTGATCGCGCCCGCGTGGCAGCTGTGCTCGGCGTTGTACGAACAGCTGTCGACGGCGCAGTTCTGGACCTGGGGCATGTCCTGGAGAGAGGTCATGGTCAAGGTTGGCACGTCCCCCGGGGGCCCGCCAGCAAACTGAGGCTTGCCTACGTGCAGGTCAGGGGCCCCGTCTCACAGCCGTCCCACAGCTGGTCCACGCCCGTCGCCGAGTTCCGGCGGGGACCATGGCGGGGGATCGGGAGGAGGTG
The DNA here is from genome assembly GCA_035639575.1 of Geodermatophilus sp. Taxonomy (GTDB): domain Bacteria; phylum Actinomycetota; class Actinomycetes; order Mycobacteriales; family Geodermatophilaceae; genus Geodermatophilus. The sequence continues at coordinate 13,365 of DASQXT010000584.1, read as the reverse complement.
GCCGCAGGTGGTCGTGCAGACCGGACCGGCCCCCACCGCGGCCTGCGGGCACGGGGGGCCGCACGGCGTCCTGGTGGTCGTCGGCGGGCTCCCGGGCAGCGGCAAGACGACCCTGCTGCGCCGGCTCCTGGCCGAGGGGCCGCCCGGGGTCGTCGGCCTGGACTCCGAGGACGTCGCCGCGCGGGTGCAGGCGGCCGCCGTCCGACTCCCGTACCGCGTGGTCCGGCCGCTGGTGCACGCCTGGCACCGGCTGCGGGTGCTGCGCGTCGTCGCCGGGCCCGCGCCGGTCGTCGTCCTCACCGACCCCTGGACCCGGTCGTGGTGGCGGGCCGCCGTCCTGCGGACCGCGCGGCGGGCCGGACGCTCGGTGCGGCTGGTGCTGCTCGACACGTCACGGGAGCTGGCCGAGAGCGGGCAGACCGCCCGCGGGCGGGGGATCCCGGCGTGGTCCATGCGCCGGCACGCCACCCGCTGGGGTGCGCTGCTGCGGGAGGTCGCCGGTCCGGACCGCAGCGCCGGGCTGGACGCGGTGACCGTCATCGACCGCGTTCGGGCCGGCCGCCTGACGCTGGCCGACCTGCTGGGCCGGTCCGCGGCCTGAGGCGGCCGGGCCCGGCCGGCGCGCGTGGGCCCGGGACCGGGCTGGGTAGGGCGCGGCGGTGGAGGAACTCCTGGCGGACGCGCTCGGCGTCCTGGTCCCCGTCGTGGAGGCGTGCGGCGCCGCGGTGATCGTCGTCGGGGCCCTGTGGGCCTTCGTCCGGTTCGTCGTCGTGGGCCTGCGCGACCGGGACGCCGGTGCCTTCGTCCCCGTCCGGCTGACCCTCGGCCGCTTCCTGGCGCTGGGCCTGGAGTTCCAGCTCGCCAGCGACGTGCTGCGGACGGCGGTCGCCCCCAGCTTCCGCGAACTGGGCCAGCTCGCCGCGGTCGCCGCCATCCGGACGGCGCTGAACTACTTCCTGGCCAGGGAGATCGACGAGGAGCGCCGTCAGATCGCCGAGGCACGGGCGCACGACGGCACCGCGACGCGGCCGGCGCGGCCGACGTGAGCGCGGCCGTCCAGAGCGTCGGGGCGACCCTGGCCCTGCTGGTGACCGCGGCAGCCCTGGTCGCCGGGCTCGTGGCGCTGGTCGCGACCCGCCGTCCCGCCGCGGCGCTGCCGGTGTTCCTCGACCTGCTCGTCGCGGCCGGTCTGCTGCGGCTGGTCGGGCAGCCGAGCTGGCAGGCGCTGGCCACGGCCGCCGTGATCCTCGTGCTGCGCCGGCTGATCGGTCTCGGCCTGCGCACGGGCGGGCGCGCCTGGGCCGCCTCCCGGCCGGACCGCCCGGGCCGCCTCCCGGACCTGCGCCGGCTGGTGCGCCCGGCCTGGCGGCCCTGAGCCGAGTTCCGTCCGGCGTGGTCCCGTCACGCAGGGCCAAGGCGCGCGCGCGGGCGTTGACGGCCGGGGGCAACCCCGAGTTGATTCCTGACACCGGGTGTCGTACGAGACGCCCCCGGCCAGGGGGAGCACGCTATGCCGGCGTGGACGGTGCAGGTCGCAGACGACCACGACGAACGGGTGGAGGCCGAGATGCTGGCCACCGAGGCGGGAGCGCTCATCGCGTTCTCGGGGGAGGGGCTGGTGCTGCGCGCCTGGGCGCCCGGCCAGTGGCGGACGGTGCGCCACCTCGAGGCAGTGGAGGCGTTCCGGGGCGGGGCGGGCAGCAGGCACGACGTGCTGCACTGGGTGCCCCGGGTCTGAGACAGCCCCGGCACGCGTGCGGTGACCGGGCACCGCACGAGTGCGGGCGCCCCGACGGGCGTCACACGTCGCGGCGGTGCAGCACGGCGTCCGCGGCGAACTCCAGGAAGACCTCGCGCAGCAGCAGCTGGTGCGCGCTCTTCTCCGACACGACCCGGAAGGCGACGTCCACCGCCCGCGGCCGGCCGAGAGCCAGGCCGAGCTGCTCGGCGACGGCGAAGGCGCTCATCGAGTCGAGGTTGGACAGGGTCAGCTGCCGCAGGTCGCGCCAGGCCGGGCCGCTGCCGCCGGCGAGCAGGCCCTGCACCTGGCCGGCCAGCTCCCGGCCCAGGCCGAGCACGGCGCCCGTCAGCGCGGTGAGCCGGTGCGGCGCGGCGGGGCGGACGTCCAGCCCGGCGGCGATCTCGTCGACCGCGGCCTCGTGCCGGCGCGCGGCGTCGTGCAGTTCGGTCAGCCAGGTCCGCACCTGGGGGTCGCCGACCAGCGGCACGGTCCGGCCGAGCAGCTGCCGGTAGCCGGTCTGCAGCGAGGCGAGGGTGGCCAGCCAGGTCGCCGCACGCTGCCGCTGGGCGGCCAGGGTGGCCTCGTCCAGCTCGACCAGCAGCGGTGTCCTCGTCACGACGCCTCCCCGGAGCCGTCGCGGACGACGCGCCACAGCACGCCGGTGTGCCCGTAGGACAGGTGCTTGCTCGGGTCGACGGTCGAGACGCCGAAGTCGAGGACGTACAGGCTCCCGTCGGGCGCGGCCTCGACGTCGACCGGCCGCTCGATGCCGCCGCTGCCGTGCGCCGACGCCGGTCCGGGGTGCCGGTTGGTCATGAACGGCTCGGCCGACCCGGTGCTCGGGTCGACGGCGACCACCCGGAACCCGTGGTCGAGGTCCTCCGCCCGCGGGGAGTTCATCGGCGCGAGGGTGCCCCACTCGGCGACGAACAGCAGGCCGCGCATGCCGAAGGCGTCCGAGCGCGAGACGTCGAGGCCGCACAGCGCCGAGTGCGGCTGCTCCAGCCACACCGCGGGCCCCGCCCACTCCGGCAGCGGGTCGGCGATCAGCTGCTCGGCCGGTCGGCCGCGGACGGGCCGGTGCGACTCGTGCCAGACCGGCAGGCCGTCGCCGCAGAGGTCCGGGAAGCCGTACCAGGCCGGCGTCCCCACCTCGCCGTGCGGCGTCCGCGCGGCGTCGATGCGCCACACCCGGTCGGGGTCGTTCGCGATCGCCCGGTCGCCGTTCTCCTCGAAGTCGTTGTCGGTGACGTACAGCTCGCCGTCCTCGGCGAAGACCATGCCGTACGGGTTGCGCACCCCCCAGGCGAGCAGCTCCATCCCGCTGCCGTCGGGGTGGGCGCGCCAGATGCCGCTGCTGCACTTCAGCCGGCCGTGCACGACCTCGCCGGGCTCGGCGGGGACGCCGAAGGGCTTGAAGGCGCCCGTGGTCGCGTAGAAGGGGTAGGGCGCCGTGGGGTCGTGGGTGACGACGTTGTTGCCGGTCAGCGTCACGTCCACGCCGGGGACGTCGTGGACGCGCTGGTGCCGGGCGAGGTCGACCACGTAGCCCTGGGGCAGGACGACGCCGTTCTGCGACACCGAGCCCTGGCCGAAGTACATGAGCCCGTCGGGGCCGAAGACCGGGCCGCCGGGCTCGTGCCAGCCGCCGTCGGGCAGCCCGTCGACGATGGTGGTCGCGCGGCCGTCGGCCAGGTCGTACCGCACGATCCGCGACTGGTGGCCACCCTTCGCCGAGACGTAGGCGGAGCCGTCGCGCAGTGCGATGTGCCGGGGGCCGCCGAGCGGCTCCTCGCCGAGGGTGTCCAGGGTGCCGTCGGGGCGCAGCCGCAGGATGCGGCCGGGCAGGTGCGGGCGGGTGGGCCAGGTGCTCCCGCCCTCCAGGACGTAGACGGTGCCCTCGTCGTCCACGCCCATCCCGCAGGGCATCGACAGTCCGGCGAGCACCACCTCGGCGCGGTAGCCCGCGGGCAGCAGGACGTCGGCCGGGTCCAGCCGCGGGCGGGCGGGGGTGGGCAGCTGCTGCAGGGCCTCGGGGGAGGCGGCCACGGTCGGCAGCGTCACGGGCGCTCCTGGGGACGACGGCGCCGCGGCGTGCCTCTACGCGCGGGGTGGTGCCGTGCCTCGGCCGCGGCCGGTGCAAACCCGCGGCCGGGTCCGCGCCGGAGTGCCGCGCCACCGCGACCGACCGCGGTCACCGATGGTGAGGCCGCCGACCGGTGGACGCCGACGCGGGTCGTAGGGTGCCGCCGTGCTGCCTCCTGTCGTCGACGTCTCCTGGCTGCGTGAGCACCGCGACGAGGTCGTCCTGGCCGACGTCCGCTGGTACCTCGACGGCCGGTCCGGCCGGGCCGCCTACGACGCCGGTCACCTCCCGGGTGCGGTCTTCGTCGACCTGGACCGCTGGCTGGCCGCGCACGCCGGGCCCGGTGCGGGGCGGCACCCGCTGCCGGAGCCGGAGGTCTTCGCCGAGGGCATGGCCGCGCTGGGCATCGGGGACGACGACCCCGTGGTGGCCTACGACGACGCCGGTGGGGTGATCGCCGCCCGGCTGGTCTGGATGCTGCGGGTGACCGGGCACGACGCGGCCCTGCTCGACGGGGGCACGGCGGCGTGGGACGGGCCGCTGGAGCAGGCCGTGGCGGAGCGGGCCCCGGCGGTGTTCACCGTGCGCCCGTGGCCGGCGGAGCGGCTGGCCGGGGTCGACGACGTCCTCGACCCGGCCGCGGTGGTGCTCGACGCGAGAGACCCCGAGCGCTACCGCGGGGACAGGGAGCCGGTGGACCCGCGCGCCGGGCACGTGCCCGGCGCGGTCAACGTGCCCTGCCGGGCCAACCTCGACGCCGACGGCCGTTTCCTGCCGGTCGAGCAGTTGCGGGCCACCTTCGCCGCGGCCGGGGTCACCGCCGACAGCGACGTGGTGTCCTACTGCGGCTCCGGGGTGACGGCCTGCCACAACCTGCTGGCGCTGGAGCTGGCCGGCCTCCCGCAGGGGCGGCTCCACCCCGGCTCGTGGTCGCAGTACAGCGCCGACCCGGACCGGCCGGTCGCCGTGGGCGACCGGCCGTCCTGACCGGGGCCGGTCAGGCCCGGGCCGCGAGCAGCGCCTCCGTGCGGGGCAGCGGCACCTCCGCGGTGGTGGCCGGGTCCTGGACGGCGGCGGGCTGGGGACGGCCGAAGAGGTAGCCCTGTGCGTGCGAGCAGGACAGCCGGCCGAGGACGGCGTGCTGCTCCTCGGTCTCGACGCCCTCGGCGACCACCTCGAGCTCGAGGCTGCGGGCCAGCTCGATGATCGAGGCCACCAGGGTGGTCGACCGCCCACCGGAGCCCAGGTCCTGCACGAAGCTGCGGTCGATCTTCACGATGTCGGCGGGCAGGCGGCGCAGGTAGGACAGGCTCGAGTAGCCGGTGCCGAAGTCGTCGATGGCGATGCGGACGCCCAGGCCGCGCAGCGCCAGGAGGACGTCGACCACCGACTCCACGTCGTCGATGAGCACGCCCTCGGTCACCTCGAGCGTCAGCTGTCCCGCGGGCAGCCCGCTGCCGGCCAGCGCGGCACGGACGGTGGCCACCACGTCGTCGTCGGCGAGCTGGCGCGGTGAGAGGTTGACCGCGATGTCGATCGGCCGGCCGGCCTCCCGCGACCACCGGGCCGCCTGAGCGGTCGCCTCCGTGAGCACCCAGCGGCCGATCTCGACGATGGCGCCGCTCTCCTCGGCCAGCGGGATGAACTCCATCGGGGGCACCGGGCCGCGGGTGGGGTGCTGCCAGCGCAGCAGCGCCTCGTAGCCGGTGGTCACGCCCTCGGCCAGCTCGATCGTCGGCTGGTAGTGCACGGCCAGCTGGCCCTCGGCGACGGCCGAGTCGAGGTCGGTGATCAGCTCGGCCTTGGACTGGGCGGCCCGCTCCATGCCCTCCGCGTAGACGACCACGCGGTTCTTGCCGGAGGACTTGGCCAGGTACATCGCCAGGTCGGCGTTGCGCAGCAGGGTGCCCGCCGCGCGCTCCCCGGCGGAGGTGGAGTCGGCGACGCCGATGCTCACCCGCACGTGGATCGCCCGGCCGTCGACGACGACCGGGTCGGCCAGGGCGGCCAGCACGCGCTCGCCGACCTCCGCGGCCGTGCGCGCGGAGCCGGCGACCACGACGGCGAACTCGTCGCCGCCGAGCCGGGCCACCTGGTCGACCGAGCGCACGCAGCCCTCGATCCGCCGGCTCACCGTGGTCAGCAGCTGGTCGCCGACGGCGTGCCCGCGGGAGTCGTTGACGTCCTTGAAGTCGTCGAGGTCGAGGAACAGCACGCTCGTGGCGCCCGGCCGCCGGGCCAGCATCCGGGCGGTGGTCTCCAGCAGCAGGGTGCGGTTGGCCAGGCCGGTGAGCGGGTCGCGCAGCCCTTGCTGCTCGTTGAGCCGCCAGGCGGCGAGGTGGGCCAGGCTCGCGGCCAGCACGAACGCGCCGTGCACGAGGGTCCACGTCCACGGCGAGTGCTGGGCGTTGGCGTGCCCGAACACCGAGTGCGGGAACAGCGTGCCGACGACGCCGTGGTGGGCCAGGACGACGGCCAGCGCCATCCCGAAGGGCACCCAGTTCTGGTAGAGCGCCGCGAGCCCGACCATGACGAAGAAGTGGAAGTGCGCCTCGGTGAGGCCCTCCATCAGGTAGACCAGGACCACCGAGGCGGTGAGCAGGGACGCCGTGGAGGCCGCCGAGCGCAGCCCGCGACCGGCTCCGGGGAGCACCGTGAACACCAGCGGGTAGGTGACCGCGAGCGCGAGCAGCAGGGCGGTCAGCGGCGACCGGTCGAGCAGCAGCGCCATGACACCCAGGCCTGCCGCCTGCGCGGCGGCCACCCGGAGGACGGCCCGGTGACGCCGGTGCCACACCTCCTCGGGCAGGTGCCGGCCCTGGGGGAGGGCCGCGACGAGCCGCTCGTGCAGTGCGGTGACCATGCAGGTGTCCTCGGCCGGCAACCCGGGGCCCTCCAGCGCCGTTCGGCCGTCCTCACCCGTCCGGGGGAGCCGGAGCCGGGTGCCCCGACTGGCCGCCGGCCGGCGGGTCGGTCAGGGTGCGGAGGACGCCGGGGAGCCGTTCCGGCGGACGGGGAGCGGTCGCTCCGCCACCCGCGAGTGCGAGGAGGTCCTGCGATGCGGGCCATGGTCTACCGGGGTCCCTACAAGGTGCGGGTCGAGGAGAAGGACGTCCCGGCGATCGAGCACCCGAACGACGCGATCGTGCGGGTCACGCTGGCCGCGATCTGCGGCTCGGACCTGCACCTCTACCACGGCCTCATGCCGGACACGCGGGTCGGGCACACGTTCGGCCACGAGTTCATCGGGGTCGTGGAGCAGGTCGGGTCCTCGGTGCAGGGCCTGCAGGTCGGCGACCGGGTGATGGTGCCGTTCAACATCTCCTGCGGGTCGTGCTGGTTCTGCGCCCGCGAGCTGTACTCCAACTGCCACAACGTCAACCCGAACGCCACGGCGGTCGGCGGCATCTACGGCTACTCGCACACGACGGGGGGCTACGACGGCGGCCAGGCGCAGTACGTGCGGGTCCCGTTCGCCGACGTCGGGCCGGTGCGGATCCCCGACTGGATGCACGACGAGGACGCCGTCCTGCTGACCGACGCCGCCGCGACCGGCTACTTCGGCGCGCAGCTCGGTGAGATCGCGGAGGGCGACACGGTCGTCGTCCTCGGGGCCGGGCCGGTCGGCCTGATCGCCGCCCAGTCCTCGTGGCTGATGGGCGCGGGCCGGGTGATCGTCGTCGACCACCTGCAGGAGCGGCTCGAGAAGGCGCGGACCATGGCCCACGCCGAGACCCTGGACTACGACGAGTACGACGACGTGGTGGTCGAGCTCAAGAAGCAGACCGACTTCCTCGGGGCCGACGTCGTCATCGAGGCGGCGGGCGCGGAGGCCGACGGCAACCTCCTGCAGCAGGTGACCGGGACCAAGCTCAAGCTGCAGGGCGGCTCGGCGGTCGCGCTGAACTGGGCGATCGACGGGGCGCGCAAGGGCGGCACCGTCTCCGTCGTCGGGGCCTACGGGCCGATCCCCAACGCGGTGAAGTTCGGCGACGCGCTGAACAAGGGGCTCACCCTGCGGATGAACCAGACGCCGGTGAAGCGGCAGTGGCCGCGGATGTTCGAGCACGTGCGCAACGGCCACCTGACGCCGCGGGCGATGGTCACCCACCGGTTCCCGCTGGAGCACATCGCCGAGGCCTACCACGTGTTCTCCGCCAAGCTGGACGGCTGCATCAAGCCGCTGGTCCTGCCCGACGCGGCGTGAGCGAGGAGCGACGATGACCGACCCCGACATCCCGAGCGCCTACGTCCGCGACAAGCGCCCGCCGCGTGAGACCCGCGAGCAGCTGCGGGCCCGGATCCCCGGCTGGGGGGCCGACCTCGACCCCGCCGACCGGCCGTCGCACCCCCGGCTGCACTACGCGCCGGACAGCACGGGCGCGCACTGGGACTTCCCGGAGCGGCAGCCCGAGACGCAGCCGCGGGAGCGGTCGATCGAGCACGCCTTCGTCACCCCGGTCTTCGGCACCGCGCAGCCGCTGAGGGGGCTGTCCGGGGCGATCCGGAGGCTGGCCTACCGCCGTTTCAGCGAGGGCCGGCTGGCGCACTGGCTGCTGCTGATCGTCGGCGACCGCGTCGACGCCTGGAGCAGCCACCTGCGCTCGTTCGCCACCCTGCACCCCGACAACCCGGTGACCGAGACCGGTGTGCGGGCCGAGTTCACCCACGGCGGGCTGCGCTCGCGCCGCGGGCGCTCCGACGCCCGGCACCACCTCCTCGACCCGGTGCTCGTCGCCGGGCCGTGGGTGGCCGGCGCCGCGGTGACGTACACCGGGGTCCGCCGGCTGGTGCGCGCACTGCGCCGCTGACGGATCCGTTCCGTTCCCCATCGACGTGCTCCCTCCGCGGCGGTGGAATGGACGGGTACGGGCCTGCTCGGCCCGGTCCCAGACAGGGGGACACCGCTCATGACGCACCCCGGGGTGCCCGGTCCCCGCAGCGGGCACGAGACGGTGCGCACCGTGTCCCCGCGCCCGGCGGGCCGCGTGTTCGGCGCCGGCCCGGCGGTCATCGGGCACCGGGGTCTGGGCTGCGGGGTCGTCCGCGGCCACCCCGAGAACACGCTGGGGTCGTTCACGGCGGCGGCCGCGCTGGGGGCGACGTGGGTGGAGGCCGACGTCCGGCGGACGGCGGACGACGTCCTGGTCGTGCGGCACGACGAGGTGTACCCGGACGGGACCCGCGTGGCCGACGTCGACGCGGTGGAGGCCGACCGACGCGGCACGCTCCGGCTGCACACGCTGGTGGAGCAGCTGCCCGTCGGGGTCGGGCTGGACGTGGACCTCAAGTCGGCGATCGATGACAGCCTGCGACCGTCGTCGCGCACCACCGCGGCCCTGCTCGCGCCGGTCGTGGCCGCCGAGGCACGTCGCCGCCCGCTGCTGGTCACGTCGTTCGACCCGGCGGCGCTGCACCGGCTGCGCAGCCAGGAGCCCTCGGTGCCGCTGGGCTGGCTCACCTGGCACCGCTTCCCCCTGGACGTCGCGGTGGTGGCCTGCGCGCACATGGACGTCGAGGTCCTCGGGCTGCACGTGGGATCGCTGGCGGACCGGGACCCGGGGGCGGTCGAACCGGCGACCGTGGCCAGGGCACTGCCGTTCGTCCACGGCGCCGGTCGGCAGCTCGTGGTGTGGTGCCCCGCGCTGGCCTCCGCCGGCGTGCTGCTCGAGGCCGGCGCCGACGCCGTGGTGGTGGACGAGATGCCGAGAGCCCTGCGACTCCTCCGACCTCAGCACGCCCGGACGCACGCCGGGTCGACGGTCGGCGCCGGGAGCCACCGGCCGCGGGTCCACTGAGCCCAGCGAACTCCCAGGCGGCGTCCAGTCCGTGCACGGAGGCGAGTCCTAACGTTGCTGTGAGTAGCGACGACGACCTCTGGAGACCCCGTGCAGCACCCGCGTCAGGACCGGACCCCCACCTACGAGGGCCGCCGGTTGCCCCGGCCCGACGAGGAGCTGGTCGACCAGGGGCTCGGCTTCGACGTCGGGACCCTGCTCAGCCGCCGCCGGCTGCTCGCCGTCCTCGGCCTGGGCGCGGCGTCGGTGGGGCTGGCGGCCTGCAGTGCGGGTGGGTCGACGAACTCGTCGGCGTCGTCGTCCTCTGCCGGGTCCACGGCGGGCGAGATCCCCGACGAGACCGCCGGCCCCTATCCGGGCGACGGCTCCAACGGACCCGACGTGCTGGAGCAGAGCGGCATCGTGCGCAGCGACATCCGGTCCAGCTTCGGGGAGTACAGCGGCACCGCCGAGGGCGTGCCGATGACCCTGGAGCTGACCGTCTCCGACCTCGCCGGCGGGGTGCCGTTCGAGGGCGTCGCGGTCTACGTCTGGCACTGCACCCGCGAGGGCGGCTACTCGCTGTACTCCGCAGGTCTCGAGGACCAGAACTACCTGCGCGGCGTGCAGGTCGCCGACGCCGACGGCCTGGTCCGCTTCACCAGCGTCTTCCCGGCCTGCTACGACGGGCGATGGCCGCACATCCACGTCGAGGTCTACCCCGACCAGGGCAGCACCAGCGACTCGACGAACGCCATCGCCACCTCGCAGGTCGCGCTGCCGCAGGACGTCTGCGAGACGGTCTACGCGACGGCCGGTTACGAGGCGTCGGTGAGCAACCTGTCGCAGGTCAGCCTCACCAGCGACAACGTCTTCGGTGACGACGGCGGCGCGAGTCAGCTGGCCACCGTGACCGGGGACGCCACCAGCGGCTACACCGTGCGCCTCGCGGTCGGCGTCGACACGTCCACGACCCCGACCGGTGGCGGCACGGGCGGCGATGGCGCGCCGTCCGGTGGCCCCGGCGGACCGCCGCCCGGTGGTACCCCGCCGACCGGCGCCCCGCCCGCTCCGCGGAGCAACTGACACGGCCGGAGCAGGACCCCTCCCGCCGCAGCTGAGCCGGCCGGCCGATCAGTCTGCGGCGACCTCGAGGAGGCGCTGCCTCGTGTGGCGGCTCACAGGGTCACCAGATCGGTCTCGACGTTCGAGCGCACGTCCGGTCGGAGGCCGTCGGCCGGCACCAGGTCGATGTGGGCGCCCACGATCTCCTCCAAGTCGAGGCGCAGGCGCCCAGCGCGAAGAGACCCATCCCCTCGGGCAGGTCGACCAGCAGGTCGACGTCGGAGCCCGGCGTCTCCGTGCCACGAGCGACGCTGCCGAACACGCGCACGCGACGGACCCCGTGGGACGCGGCGACGGCCGTGATGCGGTGTCGGTGCTGCCACACCCGGCGGCCGAGTGGACCGGACAGCCCAGCCGGTTCGGCGGCCACCAGCGAGGCGTCGAGCACGTGGCCACTGGCACGCAGGAGACGCAGGAGCACCGGAGGTGAGGGCTGACGCCGGCCGGACTCGTAGGCACTGACCACGCTCTGGGTCACCCCAGCGCGCCGCCCGAGTTCGGCCTGTGTCAGGCCAGCACGCCGGCGCGCCTCGTGCAGCACACTCGCTGCGTCCGCGAGATCGACCATCTGATCAAAATGGCGGACCGTCGATATCGGGTGCTCAGTCCGACTCCACCACCTTGTCGGCGTCTGGTCGTCCCCGGAGCCCGCCAGGAGGCACGCGAGAGCCTCGGGCCCTCCGGCCGGGGTTCGACCACCACGTCGCCGATGCGGCAGCGGCCCACCCGGCTGCGAGATGGTGGACACGGTGGTCCGAGGGGGAGGGGGCACGGGTGAGAACGGTCGCGATCGCCTGCCAGGGCGGCGGCAGCCACACGGCGTTCACCGGTGGTGTGCTGCAACGTCTGCTGGCCGATGGGAACCACAGGGTCGTGGGGCTGTCCGGCACCTCGGGTGGCGCGGTCTGCGCCCTGCTGGCGTGGTACGGCCTGCTGACCGGCGGCGCGGCCGAGGCCGGCCGGCTGCTGGAGCGCTTCTGGGAGGACAACGCGGCCACCACGCTGAGCGACAAGGCGGCGAACGCCTGGCTGGTCGGGCTGGCCCGCCTGGAGGGACGGGTGACGCTGCCGACGGTGAGCCCCTACGCCTACCCGGACCTCGCCGGAGCCGCCTTCACCGACCTGCTGACCCGTCACGTGGACGTCGATCGGCTGGCCCGGCTGCAGGTGTCCCCGCCGGAGGGCCAGCCGCTGCTGCTGATGGGCGCCGTCGACGTCCTCAGCGGCGACTTCAAGGCCTTCTCCAGCCGCCGCGGCGAGATCACCGTGAACGCCGTGCTGGCCTCGGCCGCCGTCCCGCTGCTCTTCCGCGCCGTGGAGGAGAGTGGCCGGTTCTACTGGGACGGGTTGTTCAGCCAGAACCCGCCGGTGCGTGAGCTGCCCGACGCGGGCCCGGAGGAGATCTGGGTGGTCCGGATCAACCCGCGCGCCCGGGCCACGGAGCCGAAGTCGGTGGGCGACATCGCCGACCGGCGCAACGAGCTGGCCGGCAACCTGTCGCTGGAGCAGGAGCTGTACGTCATCCGCAAGGTCAACGAGTGGGCAGACCGCCTCGGCGACCCGTACCGGCACATCGAGATCCGCGAGATCGACCTGGACATCGACCTCGACCTGCCCAGCAAGCTGGACCGCCGGCCCGCGTTCCTCCGCCGGCTGTTCGACGCGGGGCGAGAGCAGGCGGACGCCTTCCTGGCCGGGCTGCCCGGCTGACGGCAGGCAGCGCAGTCACGGCCGCCGGGGGTCCGTGATGATCCCTCGGTCGTGGTCGCCGAGCTGCCGGGGAACCCGGTCGACGATGTCCTCGAGTCGAGTTCGTCATCCCCGGATGGCGACGTTCACCCAGGTGTCGTCCAACGGCCGACCACGGTCGGTCCAGAGACTGAAGCGCGTCCCGGCCTTCCGACGGACCGTGGTCCTCCGCTGGGCGGCAGCCTGCCTGACTGTCCCTGAGCGGCCCACTCGGGGACAGGCTTCGGTGACGCCTACCCCGCAGGCCGGGCGGGTGCGTGCTCGGCGACAGCCGGTAGTCAGCCAGCCCGTTCGAGGTGGGCCAGCGGCATATGGTGGGCGCCCGTCCCGCTCGAAGGAGTGACGCATGACACAGGTTGAATCCCGGCTCTCGTCTCCGGAGTCGGTGGGGATGAGCGCCAACCGGCTTGAGCGCATTGCGCCTGCGCTCCAGAAGTACGTTGACGAGCGCGGCTATCCAGGCTTCGCGACGCTAGTGTCACGCCGCGGCCAGCTCATCCATGCCGGGCGGGTCGGTTGGCAGGACCGTGAAGCAGAGGTGCCCCTGGCGGAGGACACGATCTACCGGTTGTACTGAGGTTTTCTCACCAGGAATCCCCACCCAGTTGAAAGGTGCGGTTGGCGTCGCTGGTCAGGGCTTCAGGGAGTCATCAGCGACTTCGAGCGCGAGTCCTCGGCGCTGGCTCCCGGCAGGGGGCACTCGGCGCTTCGCTGACACAGGGCCTGACCTGCAGCGATGCCCCTCCCGGACGTCCGCAGACAGCAAATCCTGGTGAGAAAACCTCAATGTCACAGGCAGCCTGTCCGGAGGTGCACTGAAGATTATCAACGGTGAAGGTTTGTACTGCAACGGCACTCCTTGGAAGCGCCCGATCCGATCGCATGAC
>DASQXT010000583.1:0-2582 GCA_035639575.1 Geodermatophilus sp. | reverse complement strand
AGTCCGGTGCCGTGGTGCCAGTCGGTGTCGGTGGCGGTGAAGGCCAGCCCGTCCAGCAGGCCGGCGGCGAGCGCCCGACGGCCGGTCAGCTGACCGAGGGCGATGCCGGCGTCCTCCGGGTCGGTCGGCGACGGGACGCCGAGCGGCCGGTAGACGTCCTGGGCGTGGATCACCAGGTGGCTCAGCGGCGCCTCCGCCGGCGACCCGGGGCCGGCCTCGAAGCGCCGGTGCTCGGTGTCCCGCAGGGCGGCGACCACCTGCGCGGGGGACCGCGGGTCGCGGCGGGCCCAGCGGTCCGCGGCCCGGTCGAAGCGCAGACCGGAGCGCACCAGGAGGGCGAGGAACCGGGGGACCGAGAGCTCGTAGGGCATGAGCAGGTGGACGACGAGGTCGCGCACCGTCCAGCCGGCGCACAGGCTCGGCGTGCGCCACTGGTCGGCGTCGAGGCCCTCGAGCACGGCGAGCAGCCGGTCGCGCTCCCGGCGGACCCGCAGGTCCACGTCGTCCCTGGTCATCGTCATCGCCGTGCCCCTCTCGTCGTGTTCGACAGCGGTGACGCCCCCCGCGCAGGCAACTCATCGGCGCGTCCCATGCCGGTCGGGCATCGAGTCATGCCGCACCAGTCGTGGACGGGCATCGCGGCAGCTCCCGGCATGCGGACCGGGCCGGGACGGCGGCGCGCCCGCACCGGCCGGGAGCGACGCCCGGTCACCAGCGGAGCGGGTCGACCAGCCGGGACTGCGCCGTGCGGCAGGCCCGGCAGTTGCCCCACGAGACGATGGCCAGCGGCGTCGTCGGCGACCCGCACTCCGGGCAGTCGACCGGCTCGCCCGATCGGTTGCGGGCCTCGGTGAGCTCGCGGGACCGCTCCTCGTGGATGGTCTCGTCGCCCCGGCAGGGGCATCCGAGATGGGCTTCGGCGCAGCGTCCACGGTGTGTGGCGATGGGGCCTCCTCGTCTCGGGTCGACGCTACCCTCCGTCGTCCTCCACGACGGCCGAGCCGCGCGGTGCGCGGTGCTGCGGGTCAGCGGGCACGGCGGCTGACCCGCAGGACCGTCCCGCCGGGCGGTCCCGCGTGGGGCGAGCACCGGGTGGCCTCGCGGTCGCCAGGCTCCGCTCCCGGCGTCGGAGAACCGGACCGGCGCGATCCGGTGGGTCCCCCGAGGGGCGGGGGATCCGTACAGTCCGCGCATGAGCCGGGCGTTCCGGTACACACCGCCACTCGCCGACCGTGGGCTCATCGTCCGGCCCCGGCTGCTGGACCGGCTGCACACCCGCTTCGAGCGGCGCCTGACCGCCGTCGTGGCGCCGGCCGGGTTCGGGAAGACGACGCTGCTGGCGCAGGCGGTGCAGGAGAACACCCTCTCGCCGCTCGGGGAGGACCGCTGGCTGACCTGTCAGCGCGACGACACGGCGCTGTCCTTCCTGGGTGCGGGGGCCTTCGCCGCCGTGGGGCTCACCGCGTCCGTCCCCGACGACCCGCGGGAGGCCGCGGTCACCGTCGCCGAGGCCATCTGGCACGCCGCGCCGCGGCAGGTGGCGCTGATCCTCGACGACGTGCACCTCGTCGGGCCCAGCTCGCCCGGCGGCCACTTCGTCGCCGAGCTCGTCGAGGAGCTGCCGCGCAACGGCCACGTCGTCCTCGCCTCCCGCCCGCCGCTGCCCGTGCGCACCTCCCGGCTGCTCGCCACCGGTGACGCGGTCGTCGTGGGCGAGTCCGAGCTGCACTTCGAGGACGACGAGGTGGCCGCCTTCGCGGCGTCCCGGCACGTCGCGCCCGACCTGCTGCGGGACGTGGGCGGCTGGCCGGCGCTGGCCGAGCTGACCGCGACCGCTGGTCCGTACGCCGTCAGCGGCTACGTGTGGGAGGAGCTGCTCAGCCGGCTCACCCCGGACCGGCGCCGCGCGCTGGCCGTGCTGGTCGCCGTCGGCGGCGCGGACGACGAGCTCGCCACGGCGCTGCTCGGGACGGACGTGCGGCTCGCGGAGCTGCTGGACGGGCTGCCGCTCGTCGCCCGCGGCCGCTCGGGCTGGTGGTCGCTGCACGGGCTGTGGACCGAGGTCCTCCAGCACCAGCTGGACCCCGCCGAGCTGGCGGCGGTGCGCCGCACCGCGGGCCTGGTCCTGGCCCGCCGCCACCGGTACCACGACGCCGTCGACCTGTTGACCGAGGCCGGCGCCTGGGACGACGTCCGGCGGCTCGTGGTCGAGGTCTGCGAGGTGGGGACGCCGCTGGTGCCGCCGGCCGTGCTCGACGTCTGGCTGCGCCGGCTGCCGCCGCCGGTCCAGGGCAGCGCGGAGGGGCTGCTGCTGTCGGCGATGGTGGTGGAGCCGACCAGCCCGGACGCCGCCGGGCAGATCCTCGAGCGGGCCCTCGCGCTGACGCCCGACGCCGCGCCGGTGCGCCTGGCCTGTCTCAACGCGCTCCTGGAGGTGGCCTTCCGTCGCAGCGACGGCCTGCGGATGCGGCGGGTCATCGACCGGCTGGACGAGCTGGCCGCGCACGGCCACGAGCGCGCCGCCAGCTGGATCCCGCTGTTCCGCGGCCTGCTGGCCCGCACGCCCGGTGAGGTGCGGACCG
>DASQXT010000582.1:0-2968 GCA_035639575.1 Geodermatophilus sp. | reverse complement strand
GGGGATGCCCATCCGCTCGTAGACCTCGGCGCGCTTGGAGTCGTAGATCCGGGCCACGACGTGCTGGACGCCGAAGGTCTCGCGGGCCACGCGCGCGCTGATGATGTTGGAGTTGTCGCCGCTGCTGACCGCGGCGAAGGCGCCGGCGGAGTCGATGCCGGCGTCGAGCAGCGTCTGGCGGTCGAAGCCCAGGCCGGTGACCTGGCGGCCGGTGAAGTCCGGGCCCAGCCGGCGGAAGGCCTCCGGGTCCTGGTCGATCACGGCCACGCTGTGGCCGACCTCCTCGAGCCGGCGGGCGATGGCCGACCCGACGCGGCCGCAGCCCATCACGACCACGTGCACGGGGACTCCAAGCTCACGAGTGCGGTGCGCCGGGGTCGGACCCGGCGTGTGTCCGGCCGCGAAGCTACACCCGGGCGGCGCTGCGGCCGCGGTCCGCAGCGCCGCAACTCACCCTCCGGGCGGGGGCGGGAGGGGTCCCGGCGTCCGTACCATCGCCGCCGTGCCGACCCTGTCCGATCTCGGACAACTCCCGAAGCGCCTGGTCCTGGGCCGTCCCGTGCGCAGCGACCGGCTCGGGGAGTCCCTGCTGCCCAAGCGCCTGGCGCTGCCCATCTTCGCCAGCGACCCGCTGTCCTCCGTGGCCTACGCCACGCAGGAGATCCTCATCGTCCTCACGCTGGCCGGGACGGCCTTCCTCTTCCTCGCGCCCTGGCTGGCGATCGCCGTCGTCCTGCTGCTGGCGACCGTCGTCCTCTCCTACCGCCAGGTGGTGCGGGCCTACCCCTCGGGCGGTGGGGACTACGAGGTCGCGATGAAGAACCACGGGCAGTTCGCGGGGCTCACCGTGGCCAGCGCGCTGCTCGTGGACTACGTGCTGACCGTGGCGGTGTCCGTGGCGTCCGGCACCGACAACATCATCTCGGCGTTCCCGTCGCTCAACCAGCACCGGGTGGCCATCGCGGTCGCGCTCGTGGCGCTGCTCGCGGCGGCCAACCTGCGCGGGGTGCGCGAGTCCGGGCGGACCTTCGCCGTCCCGACCTACGCGTTCATCACCGGGATCCTGGTGATGGTGGCCACCGGCCTGGTCCGGGACCTGTTCACCGACTCCCCGGTGGTCGCCGAGACCGCCGGTTACACGCTCACCCCCGAGCCCGGGTACGGGCAGCTGGCCGGACTGGCGCTGCTGTTCTTCGCGCTGCGCGCCTTCGCCTCCGGCTGCACCGCCCTCACCGGGGTCGAGGCCATCGCCAACGGCGTCCCGGCGTTCAAGCCCCCGAAGAGCCGCAACGCCGCCACGACGCTGGCGCTCATGGGCGGCATCGCCGCCGCGATGTTCGCCGGCGTGACCGCGCTGGCCCTGGCGGCCGAGGTCAAGTACGTCGAGAACGCGTGCGACCTCGAGGGCTTCGTGAACTGCGACACCGAGCCGCAGCGGACGGTCATCGCCCAGCTCGCCGCGGCCACGTTCGGCGGCGACACCTCGCCGGGCTTCTTCTACATCCAGGCGGCCACCGCACTGGTCCTCATCCTGGCCGCGAACACGGCGTTCAACGGCTTCCCGCTGCTGGGCTCGGTGCTCGCGCAGGACCGCTTCATGCCCCGGCAGCTGCACACCCGCGGGGACAAGCTCGTCTACAGCAACGGCATCCTGGTGCTCGCCGGCTTCGCGGTGCTCCTGCTCGTCGCCTTCGAGGCCGACGTCAACCGGCTGATCCAGATGTACATCGTCGGGGTCTTCACCAGCTTCTCGATCGGCCAGTGGGGCATGGTCCGGCACTGGAACCGCGAGCTGCGCAGCGAGCCCGACGCCGCCGCCCGCCGCCGGATCCGACGCTCACAGGCGATCAACGCCGTGGGCGGGTCGCTGACCACGGTCGTGCTCGTGATCATCATCATCACGAAGTTCGCCCATGGCGCCTACCTGGTCCTGCTCGCCATGCCGGTGCTGTTCCTGCTCATGAAGGCGATCAACCGGCACTACTCGAACGTGGCCGCGCAGCTGGTGCCCGACACCGACTCGCGGATGCTGCCGAGCAAGGTGCACGCCGTCGTGCTCGTCTCCAAGATCCACAAGCCGACGCTGCGGGCGCTGGCCTTCGCCCGGGCGACCCGGCCCGACCACCTCACCGCGCTGACGGTCAACGTGGACGACGCCGAGACGCGGGCCCTGCAGCAGCAGTGGGAGCGCTACGACATCCCCGTGCCCCTGACGGTGGTGGAGTCGCCGTACCGGGAGATCACCCGGCCGGTCGTGGACTTCGTCAAGTCGATCCGCCGGGACAGTCCGCGCGAGCTGGTGGTCGTCTTCGTGCCGCAGTACGTCGTCGGGCACTGGTGGGAGAACGTGCTGCACAACCAGAGCGCGCTGCGGCTGCGTGCCCGCCTGCAGTTCCAGCCCGGCGTGATGATCACCTCGGTGCCCTGGCAGCTGGAGAGCTCGATCGGCCGGGAGGACGCCGGACTGCGCGCGACCGGTCCGGCGCCCGGTGACCTGCGCCGCGGCCTGACCGACGAGACCGAGCAGACGCCCTATGGGTGACGGACCTCCCCGCGACCCACGACTCGCACGCTCGGCGCGGGCCCCTGAAGGGCGGCCGAAGCGGGCCGACCGGGGCCTGGGGTGGACCGGCCGCGAGTTCGAGGTCACCGTCGGCCCGGTGGCCCACGGCGGGCACTGCGTCGCCCGGCACGAAGGGCGGGTCGTCTTCGTGCGGCACGCGCTGCCCGGCGAGCGGGTCGTCGTCCGGGTCACCGAGGACCGCCAGCCCGGTTTCTGCCGCGCCGACGCCGTCGAGGTGCTCGAGGCCGCCCCCGACCGGGTGCTGCGGCCCTGCCCGTACAGCGGCCCGGGACGCTGCGGCGGCTGCGACTGGCAGCACGTCACGCACGAGGGGCAGCTGCGGCTCAAGGCCGCGGTGGTCCGCGAGCAGCTGACCCGGCTCGGCGGCCTGTCCGGGGACGACGC
>DASQXT010000581.1:0-2001 GCA_035639575.1 Geodermatophilus sp. | reverse complement strand
CGCCAGCCAGATCTCCGACGGGTCGGCCGCGCTGCTGGTCACCACCTCGGAGAAGGCCCGCGAGCTCGGCCTGCGCCCGCTGGTGCGCATCCACACCACGGTCATGGCCGGTGACGACCCGGTCATCATGCTGACCGCACCGATCCCGGCCACGCACAAGGTGCTGCAGCGCTCGGGCCTGTCGGTCGACGACATCGGGGTGTTCGAGGTCAACGAGGCGTTCGCGCCGGTGCCGCTGGCCTGGCAGGTCGAGACCGGGGCCGACGCCGACCGGCTCAACCCCCGGGGCGGCGCGATCGCGCTGGGTCACCCGCTGGGCGGGTCCGGCGCCCGGATCATGACGACGCTCGTCCACACCATGCAGGCCACCGGTGCCCGCTACGGCCTGCAGACGATGTGCGAGGGCGGGGGGATGGCGAACGCGACCGTCCTGGAGCTGCTCACCTCCTGATCCACAGGCCCCTGTCGACGGCCCCCGATCCCTCGCGGACCGGGGGCCGTCGTCGTGCTGGGGACAGCGGCGTGGTGGGAGATCGGGATCTGCCGTGGTCAGGCCGCGTGTCGCAGTACCACAGGGTGGGTGGGACGGCGAACGCAGGGCTGCCGCCATGTCGACTCGTCCACAGTTGTGTGCACAGCTGGGGATGGACTCACAGGTCTGTAGTTACTCGGGTGCCCTTCTCGTCACATCCGTCCCACCCGTGGTGAAACCGCAGGTCAGCGTCGTGTGGTCGAACAGGCGTTCTCCACACGTCGTGGACAACCCTGGGGGTTCAGCGCTTTGTCGACCTGTGGACAGCGTCGCGTCGCTGTGCACAACGCTGCGTGTGGACAACACTGTGTGTATCCGGCTGGTGACAGAAGAGAGGCCCCCGTCCCGGGTGGGACGAGGGCCTCGTCGAGGGGTGCCGACCCCTCCGGCGCCGCCTCGAGGGTCCTTCTTCAGCGCCAGCGCATCGACATGACCAGGCCGGCCACCATGAGGCCGAAGCCGATCAGGAAGTTCCAGGCGTTGAGCGCCGACATGAACGGGATCCGGTCGCCGGCGACGTAGAACACGACGATCCACACCAGCCCCAGCAGCATGAGGGTGACCATGAGCGGGGCGTACCAGCGCGGGCTGGGCTGGAGGGCCCGCGCGCTCGTCGTCCCGGACTGCAGGGTGCCCTGCGGCGGCGTGTAGACCGACTTCTTGCGCACCTTGGACTTGGGCACCGATGAACTCCCTCCGGGGCCGGTCCGTCGCGACCGGCCGTGACGGTCTCCCAGCCTAAGCTGCAGATGTGGCTCCAGCCCGCAGCCTGCGCCCACGGATGACCCGTGGGGGTACCGCGTGGGCCGCCCTCGTGCCCGTGGTCGCGCTGGCGGCCGGCCTGCTGTTCGCGACGTCCAGCCAGACCGCCCAGGGCACGGACCTGCGCGGCGGGGAGGCCACCGAGCTCTCCGCGCTCATCCCCGCCCGGCAGGACGTCGTCGCCCAGCAGGAGGAGCAGCTCGCGGCGCTGCAGGACCAGGTGCAGGCCCTCACCGACCAGGCCGCGTCCCGCGACGGCGACGTGGCGGCCGCCCAGGACGCCGGGGAGGCCGGCGCCCTCTCCGCCGGCCTGGTGGCCCTCACCGGCCCCGGCGTGGAGATCACCCTGGACGACGCCCCGCGGCGACCCGACGGCTCGCTGCCCCTCGGCGCCCAGCCCGACGACGTCGTCATCCACCAGTCCGACGTGCAGGCCGTCGTGAACGCCGTGTGGGCCTCCGGCGCGGACGCGGTGGCCATCATGGGCGAGCGGCTGATCGCGACCAGCGCCGTCCGCTGCGTCGGCAACGTCCTGCTGCTGCACGGCCGCACCTGGTCGCCGCCGTTCGTGGTCACCGCCATCGGCGACGCCGACGCGATCCGCGCCCAGCTGGCCGCCTCCCCGCAGGTGCAGGTGTTCCAGCAGGCGGTCGAGGACTACGGCCTGGGCTTCGCCGTCCAGGCGCGCGGCGAGCTCACGCTGCCGG
>DASQXT010000580.1:0-2071 GCA_035639575.1 Geodermatophilus sp. | reverse complement strand
GCCGCGCCGCTGGACGGCGTCGTCCCGCTGGTGCTGGCCGGGCACACCCACGAGCGGGCGGTCACCCGGCTGGACGGGGGCACCCTGCTGATGGTCGAGGGCTCGACCGGCGGAGCGGGGCTGCGCGCCCTGCAGGGTGAGTTCCCCGAGCCGCTGACCTGCACGGTGCTCTACCTCGACCCGCGGACCGGCGCGCTGACCGCCTACGACGAGATCACCCTCGGCGGGCTGGGACAGACCGAGGTGACCATCGAGCGCGAGGTCGTCCCCGCCGCACCCCCTGTCGACGGGGCCGGCACCGACACCCGCCCCGGCCCCGGCCTCCCCGACGGGGTGACCCGGCCGCCCTACCCTCGGCCCATGTCCTCGACGTCGCGTGCCGCCCGGCTGGCTGCCGGGGCCCTCATCGGTGGCCTCACGCTCCTGCCGCTGACCGCCTGCTCGTTCAGCTCGGACAACCTCTCCTGCAGTGGCCGTCAGTGCTCGGTGACGCTGTCCGGCGACGGTGCACAGGTCGACGTCCTCGGGACGTCGCTGGCCTTCGGCGGCGTCCGGGACGGCCGGGCCACCCTCGGCGTGGGCGACGCCAGCGTGTCGTGCGCGCAGGGCGAGACCGTCACCGCCGGCCCGCTGACGCTGACCTGCTCCACGGTCGAGGCGGACTCCGTCGAGCTGACCGCCTCGCTGGGCTGAAGCAGGACCCTCCTGCCCCCACCGTGGAAGGACCCCGTCCTCCCCACCCCTCGCTCCGCTCGGGGCGGTGCCCTGGACGGGGCCGGCGGCGGGCCCCTGCAGGAGGGCCGTCCTCAACCGAGGTCGCCGACCTCGACGACCACGCGGGTGGGGTCCTCGAGTGCGTAGACGCGGAACGGCGCCTCGCCCGTCGTCCCGACGAACGCCACCGAGGTGCCCTCGAAGGTCGCGTCCCAGGCGACCTCGGTGACCGTCCGCGTGCCGTTGCCCGGCAGCGGGTCCGGGCCGGCCCACTCCTCGACGCCGGTGTCGTGGGGGTAGCCGGCGCCGGTGATCGTCACCTGCAGGACGGCCTCGCCCGCGACCTCGACCGGGTCGCCGGTGCCCTGCGAGTAAGCCTGGTCGACGTAGCGAACGTCCCAGCCCGGCGTGCCGGTGCCGCCCATCTCGAGGACGACCCGGTCGTAGCCGTCCTGCCGGCCGGTGCGGATCTCGCTCACGGTGACCTGGGCGTCGGCCGACGCCTCCCGCGTGGCCGGCTGCGTGTCCCCCTCGAACGGGGGCGCGTCGGCGCTCGTCTCCGCCGCCTCGGCGGTGGTCGGCGCGGCGGGCGCGCTGCTCGTGGGTGACACCTCGCTCGTGCTGGCGGACGGCGACGTGGCGGGGTCACCGCTGCCGCAGGCGGCCAGCAGCGCGGCGGCGAGCAGGAGGGACGGGCTGACGGCGGCGCGGCGGGTCACCCGCTGAGGGTGACAGCCGGGGGCCGCTGCACCCGCGACCGCGATCACCGTGTCGCACTCCGGGTCCACTCGGCGCGCTGCCCCGTCGTCGATCATGGCGTCGGTGCAGGCGACACGCCGGAACCCGCCGCCCGGGCGTGCAACGGGCCCATGATGGACATCCGCCGGCTGGGGCA
The DNA here is from genome assembly GCA_035639575.1 of Geodermatophilus sp. Lineage (GTDB taxonomy): Bacteria > Actinomycetota > Actinomycetes > Mycobacteriales > Geodermatophilaceae > Geodermatophilus. The sequence continues at coordinate 462 of DASQXT010000580.1, read as the reverse complement.
GGCGTCGGCCGGCCGCTCCGGGGCGTGGCGAGGGACACGGGACCCCCGCGTCGGGGGTGCCCCGCGGAGCATGTAGAGTTCTCGCTGCCCCCGGCGAACGCGAGCCCCCATCGTCTAGCGGTCCAGGACGCCGCCCTTTCAAGGCGGTAGCACGGGTTCGAACCCCGTTGGGGGCACGGCACCACCAGCAGTACCAGCAAGGCCCTGTAGCGCAGTTGGTTAGCGCGCCGCCCTGTCACGGCGGAGGTCGCGGGTTCGAGTCCCGTCAGGGTCGCTCTCCGGTGGAGACACCGGGAGGGGCAGGTAGCTCAGTCGGTACGAGCGCTCGCCTGAAAAGCGAGAGGTCGGCGGTTCGACCCCGCCCCTGCCCACACCCGCACCGGCGCCACGGGTTGCGGATCACAGCAGTCCGGGAGTGGCGTACCGACAGGGAGCCCACCTGACTGCCATCCTGGAGCGGAT
>DASQXT010000579.1:0-13618 GCA_035639575.1 Geodermatophilus sp. | reverse complement strand
GTGTCAAGAGTTTGTAAGGACATAAAGCCAATAGGACGTCTGGTTGTCGGCCGCCCCCCGAAGAGGTGAGGACAACAGGACGTGTGGAGGTGCCATCATCGGTGAGCGGAGTCGCCGAGTCGCCGGTCGAGCCCCGTGGCGCCGCACCGGAGGAGGCCCCCGTGCTGATGATCGACCTGGACCGATCCAGTCCCACGCCGCTGTACTTCCAGCTGGCCCAGGCCATCGAGGGCGCCATCACCGGGGGCGACCTGCCGGCCGGCTCCCGCCTGGAGAACGAGGTCCTGCTGGCCCAGCGCTACGGGCTGTCGCGGCCCACCGTGCGGCGGGCGGTGCAGGAGCTGGTCGACAAGGGGCTCCTGGTCCGCAAGCGCGGGGTGGGCACCCAGGTGATTCAGCCGCACGTGCGCCGCTCCGTGGAGTTGACCAGCCTCTACGACGACCTCTCCCGGTCCGGGGAGGCGCCGACGACGGAGGTGCTGGCCCTGGAGCGGATCGCCGCCCCGGCCGACGTGGCCGAGGAGCTCGACGTGGCCGAGGGCGACGGGATCGTCGTGGTGCGGCGGCTGCGCCGCTCGCGCGGGGAGCCGCTGGCGCTGCTCACCAACCACCTGCCGGGCCGGTTCGAGCCGACGGTCGAGGAGCTGACCGAGCGCGGGCTCTACCAGTACCTGCGGGCCCAGGGCGTGCACCTGCGGGTGGCCCACCAGCGCATCGGCGCGCGGCTGGCCCGGGCCGAGGAGGCCCGGCTGCTCGAGGAGCCGCCGCGTGCGGCGCTGCTGACCATGCAGCGCACCGCCTTCGACGACCAGGGCGTGCCCGTCGAGTACGGCCGGCACGTCTACCGCGCCTCGCGCTACGACTTCGAGACCACGCTCGTCGGCCGCTGACGCGACCCCGCCCGCACGACGGCGGTTTCAGCACGACCTGTGCACCGCCGGGCCCCGGAGGAGCCGTGGTGACGGCCACATCTGCTCACCCGTGGTGGGGACACTCACAGCGGAGCAGCGAGAATTGCCAAGGCATCCGGCCGACCATGGGAGAGGAGACACCGACCGACCCCACGGAGACCGTCATGCAGGGCACCGCCTTCGCCATCACCGCCACCACGCCGGACCTCGGGGTCCTGGCCTCGCTGCGCCTCCGCCGGGACGAGCGGCGCGCCCGCCGCGCCCTCGAGCGCGAGCTCGCCGACTACGCCACCGTGAGCGACCGGGACGACCTCGCCGCCCTGATCGCCGGCCGCGGGGACGCCGACGGCGCGGCCGCCGACGTCCTGGTCAAGCAGGCCCGACGCGACCTCTTCCGCGCCTCCTGAACCCCGGCCCCCTCGACAGGGGGCACTCCTCTAGACGAAGGGGTTCTCGCCGCCCTCGATCCGGACGGCGAACTCCCGCAGCGCCGCCGGGTCCGGGGTCCCGCCCGCCTCGCGGATCGCGGCGTCCAGCGCGGCGAGGACCTCGTCCGCCCCCCGGCCGGCCATCGCGTCGCCGATGTCGGCCAGCGTGGGCGCCACCCGCTCGCTGACCAGCTCCCCGCGCCGGGGCACCGGCGGCTGCAGGTAGCGCAGCAGCTCCTCCTGGAGGCCGGGCCTCGCTCGACGCCGCACGTCCGGTCTCCTCACGTGGGGGAGCGCGCCCGGCGGGGTCCGGGGCGAGCCGGCGTCAGTGCACACCGGTCCGCCCGGCGCGGGCAACCCCGCGCCTGCTCGTACCGACCTCCGCCGCACCACCGGCCGGCACGACTCCGGCGCAGTCGCGAGCACCCGGGCGAGGACGAGGGGGGACGCCCGGCCGCGCAGCCACATCGACCGTTATCCCCAACTCGACGATCGGCTCCCGGAACCGGAGAGGCCGCGCCGGAGGAGGAGAGGGTCAGCCCGGTGCGAGCCGGGCGCACTCCGGGCAGGGCGACGCCGAGCCCAGGCCACGCCGCCCGGCCCAGCTGCCCTGGACGACGGCGACCGGGGTCCCGCAGACGGCCACCCACGGCGGTGGCCCGTCGGCGGCCTCCCGGGGGACGGCGTGGGCGAACTCGCTCTCCTGGTCCCGGCCGGCCGCGTGCTGGGGACTCGTCATGCGACCAGCATGGGCGCCGGACCCGCACCGCGGTCGACGGGGCCCGGCGTGCGGGCCAGGCTGCCGTCCGTGGAACACCGCCTCCCCGTGGCGCCCGGCGTCGAACTGTGGGCCGAGGAACGCGGCGACCCGGCCACTTCGCCGCTGCTGCTCGTGATGGGGGCCAACGCCAGTGGCCTCACCTGGCCCGAGGCGCTGGTCGACCGCCTGGCGCAGCGGCACCGGGTGGTCCGGTACGACCACCGCGACACCGGCCGCTCCACCCGGGCGTACGCGGTCGCGCCGTACGCGGTCCGGGACCTCGCCACCGACGCCGTCCGCCTGCTCGACGGGCTGGGCATCGACCGGGCGCACGTCGTCGGCATGTCGATGGGCGGCACGCTCGTGCAGCTGCTGCTGCTCGACTCCCCCGACCGGCTGCGCAGCGCCACCGTCCTCGCCACCTCAGCGCTCGGCAGCGGACTGGCCGACATCGCGGGGGACGGCGACCTGCCCGGCCCCGCTCCGCACGTCCTGGCGTACTGGGCCTCGATGGGGGAGGAGCGCGACCGCGAGGCCGAGCTCGCCTGGCGGGTGGAGCACTGGCGACTGCTCAACGGGGGCGGCGTCCCCTTCGAGCCCGCCGAGTTCCGCGCGCTCGAGGAACGCGTCATCGTGCACACTCGAGGAACGCGTCATCGCGCACAGCGGCAGCGCCCGCGGCCCCGTCGCGCACGCCCTCGCCGACCCGGCCGGGCTCGACCGCGGGGCCGAGCTGGCCGCCGTCCGGGTGCCCACCCTGGTCGTCGAGGCGCCCGAGGACCCGGTCAACCCGCCGCCGCACGCCGCCCACCTGGCCGCGGTCATCGGGTCGGCGCGCCTGGTGACGATCCCGGGGATGGGCCACGCGCTGCCCGCCGCGGTGGTGGCAGCGCTGGCCGACGCGATCGCCGCCCACACCGCCGCCGTCGACGCCGAGGAGGGGCCGCGACTCCCTTGATCGGCCCCGCCGCCCGGAGCAGGCTGTGAGCCACACCACACACCCGGGACTGCCGCCAGGAGGTCGTCGTGCAAGCACGTGTCGGAGACCGGATCGTCGTCCACTCCACCCACCAAGGGGAAGCCGAGCGCACCGGCAGGGTGCTCGAGGTCCGGGGGCAGGGGGGAGGGCCGCCCTACGTCGTCCGGTGGGACCCCGACGGGCACACCGGCGTCTTCCACCCGGCCGCGGGCACCTGCGCCGTCGTCCCCGAGCCGGCGAACGGCTGAGCGGCGTGGCCAAGGAGACCGTCGCCGCACCCGGCCCGCGGCCGGCCGACAGGGTCCGGAACGTGGCCCTGGTGGGCCACGCGGCCGCGGGCAAGACCACCCTCGCCGAGGCGCTGCTGGTCGCCAGCGGCGCACTGACCCGCGCCGGCCGGGTCGAGGACGGCACCACCTGCCTCGACAGCGAGGAGGTGGAGGTCCGCCAGCAGCGCTCGGTGTCGCTCGGCGTGGCCACCGTCGAGCACGACGGGCACCGCATCACCCTGCTGGACACCCCCGGCTCACCGGACTTCGTCGGCGAGCTGCGGGCCGGGCTGCGCGCGGCCGACGCCGCGCTGTTCGTCGTCTCCGCGGTGAACGGCGTCGACGCGGGCACCGTGCAGCTGTGGGAGGAGTGCGCGGCGGTCGGCATGCCGCGCGCGGTGGTCGTCACCCAGCTGGACCGCGCCCGGGCCGACGTCGAGGAGACCGTCCGGCTGTGCCAGACCATGCTCGGCGCGGGCGTCTACCCGGTCCACCTCGTCGACCGCGGCCCGGACGGCAGCGTCGCCGGGGTGGTCAACCTGCTGCAACCGGGCGCCGACGCCCCGGACGCCGACCGGCTGCGCAGCGAGCTGATCGAGGGCATCATCGGCGAGAGCGAGGACGAGGCGCTGATGGAGCGCTACCTCGGCGGCGACGAGCTGGTCCAGGGCGACCTGATGACCGACCTGGAGACCGCGGTCGCGCGAGGCCACTTCCACCCCGTCCTCTGCGCGGCGCCGCTGCAGGGCATCGGCATGGACGCGCTGCTCTACCTGCTGGTCAACGGCTTCCCGTGCCCGATGGAGCACGGCTGCCCGCCGGTGACCCGCCCCGACGGCTCGCCGGCGCCCCCGATGTCGTGCGACCCCGACGGCCCGCTGGTCGCCGAGGTGGTCAAGACGACGACCGATCCCTACCTCGGCCGGGTCTCCCTGGTCCGCGTCTTCTCCGGCACCCTGCGCCCGGACGCCGCGGTGCACGTCTCCGGGCACGGCATGGCCGACCGCGGACACCCCGACCACGACGTCGACGAGCGGATCGGCGCGGTGAGCTCGCCGCTGGGCGCGACCCTCCGCCCGGTCGCCGCCTGCCCGGCCGGCGACATCTGCGCCGTCGCCCGGCTCACCGCGGCCGAGACCGGGGACACCCTCTCCTCGCCCGAGGACCCGCGGCTGGTCCCCCCGTGGGACCTGCCCACGCCCCAGCTGCCGGTCGCGGTCGAGGCGGCGTCCCGGGCCGACGAGGACCGGCTGGCCACCGCCCTGGCCCGGCTGGTCGCCGAGGACCCGACGGTGCGCCTCGAGCGTCGTCCCGACACCGGGCAGCTGCTGCTGTGGTGCGTCGGGGACGCGCACGCCGAGGTGCTGCTGGAACGGCTGCGCACCCGGCACGGCGTCGCGGTGAACACCGTTCCGGTGCGGGTGCCGATGGTCGAGACCCTGGCCGGGTCGGCGCGGGTCACCGGCCGGCTGGTCAAGCAGTCCGGCGGGCACGGCCAGTACGCCATCGTGGTCGTCGAGGCCGAGCCGGGCGAGCCGGGCAGCGGCATCGTGTTCGAGCAGCGCATCGTCGGCGGCACGGTGCCCAGCCAGTACCACGGCAGCGTGGAGAAGGGCGTCCGCGCGCAGGCGGAGAAGGGCGTCAACGGCGACCGGCCGATCGTCGACACCCGCTTCACCCTCGTCGACGGCAAGGCGCACTCCGTGGACTCCTCGGACGCGGCGTTCCAGGCAGCCGGCGCGCTCGCCGTCCGCGAGGCCGCGGCCGCGGCGGGCACCCGGGTGCTCGAGCCGTGGTGCGAGGTGCAGGTCGTGGTGCCGGGGGAGTACGTCGGTGCGGTGATGAGCGACCTGTCCGGACGGCGGGCGCGGGTCACCGGCAGCGACGCCGACCCCGAGCGCGACCGGACGACGGTGCGCGCCGAGATCCCCGAGGTCGAGCTGCTCGGCTACGCGGGGGCGCTGCGCTCGGTGTCCCACGGCACCGGCGGCTTCACCCGCCGGCCGTTGGGCTACGAGCCGGCGCCCGCGTCGCTGACCGCCGTGTCCGCCTAGCGGCCCCCGTCCAGAGGCTCGCCGCGAGCCTGCGAGGGGGGAGGGGGACGGGGGTCCTTCGACTAGCCTCGGGGGCCGGTGTCCAGCGGGTGCGGAGGTGTCGTGACGTCGTCGAACGGGCCGTCGGCCGCCGCCTCGGCCCGGACGGGGGCGAGCGTGCCGGCCCTGCCCGACCGCAACCTGCTGCCCGACCGGGTGTGGACGGTGCCCAACGCGCTGTCGGTGCTGCGGCTGCTCGGCGTCCCGCTGTTCCTCTGGCTGCTGCTGGGCCCGCACGCCGACGGCTGGGCCGTGGTCGTCCTCATGGTCTCCGGCGTCACCGACTGGCTCGACGGCAAGCTGGCCCGCTCCCTCGGGCAGTCCAGCCGGCTGGGCGCGCTGCTCGACCCGGCCGCCGACCGGCTCTACATCGTCGCCACGCTGGTCGCCTTCGTGCTGCGCGACGTCGTCCCGCTGTGGGTGGTCGCCGTCCTGGTCGGCCGCGAACTGGTGTTGGGGCTGGCGCTGCTGCTGCTGCGCGCCCACGGCTACCCGCCGCTGCAGGTGCACTACCTGGGGAAGGCAGCCACCTTCATCCTGCTCTACGCCTTCCCGCTGCTGCTGCTCGCCGACGGCGAGGGCCCGGCCGCGGCCGTGCTCCAACCGGTCGCCTGGGCGCTGACCGTGTGGGGCGGGGCGCTGTACGTGCTGGCCGGTGTCTTCTACGTGGTCCAGGTCGCCGGGCTGGTCCGCGCCGACCGGGCGGCGCCGTGACGACGGTGCAGCGCGGCGGCGGGCCGCGCTCGCTGGGCGCCTCGCTGCTCGACCAGGTGCTGGCCGAGACCCTCGACCCCGCGTACGCCCAGGCGGCGCGGGCCCGCGAGGCCCGCGCCGCGGGGGAGGAGGCCCCGCCGTCCCGCCGGCGCCGCGCGCAGCTCGCCGTCGCCCTCGTGCTGGCCCTCGCCGGGCTGCTGGCCGCGGTCACCTACGACCAGGCCGCCGCCGGCGCGCAGGGCCGCGAGGAGGTGCGCTCGGCGCTGGTCTCGGAGGTCGAGGCGGAGTCCGAGACCACCGACCGGCTGGCCGCCGACCTCGAGTCGCTGCGCGCCGCCGTCACCGCCGCCCGGGACGACGCGCTGGCCGCCTCCGCCGTCGGGCAGCGCGTCCTCGGCCGGGTCGAGGACGCCGAGCTGGCGGCCGGGGCGCTGCCGGTCAGCGGCCCCGGCCTGCTGGTCACCCTCGCCGACGCCGGGCCCGACGCCGACGAGGACCCGGTCGGCGGGACGACGGAGGCCGACCCCCGCGGCCAGGTGCGCGACGGCGACCTGCAGCTGGTGGTCAACGCGCTGTGGGCGTCCGGCGCCGAGGCGGTCAGCATCAACGGCCAGCGGCTGGGCCCGACGACGGCGATCCGCTTCGCCGGCGAGGCGGTCCTGGTCGACTTCCGGCCGGTCACCAACCCCTACCTGGTCAGCGCCGTCGGCGACCCCGCGACCCTGCGCAGCCGGTTCCTGGCCAGCCCCGAGGTCAACGCCCTGGCCGTCATCTCCGAGACCTACGGTCTGCGCTTCGAGTTCGCCCAGGAGGACGAGCTGTCCCTTCCCGCCGGGAGCCCGCCCGAGCTCCGTTCCGCCGTCCCGGTGTCCGAGGTGCCGCCCGCCGCGCCTCCCGGCGACGGGGCGCCCGAGCCCACGCCGGGGGGCTGACCGTGATCCCGATCCTCGGCCTGGCCGTCGGCATCGTGCTCGGCCTGGTGTTCGACCCCACCGTGCCGCTGTGGCTGCAGCCCTACCTGCCCATCGCCGTGGTCGCCGCCCTCGACGCGGTCTTCGGCGGCTTCCGTGCCCGACTCGACGGGATCTTCGACGCCAAGGTGTTCGTGATCTCGTTCGTGTCCAACGTCGTGGTCGCGGCGCTCGTGGTGTTCCTCGGCGACCAGCTCGGTGTCGGCGCGCAGCTGTCCACCGCGGTGGTCGTCGTCCTCGGCATCCGCATCTTCGGCAACGCCGCGGCCATCCGCCGGCACGTGTTCCGGGCATGAGCGACCAGCCGCGCCCCGACCCCGGCCGGCGGCCGGAGGACGACGACGTCCACCCGGGGGACGACGCCCCCGACCTGGACGCCGTCCCGGACAGCCGCGACCACGACACCCCCGACGTGGGCCCCCCCGCCCAGGACGCCCCGGCGCCCGCCGCGGACGTGGACGAGCGGCCCGCGCAGCCGCCGGAGCCCCCCGCGGCGCCGGCGCAGCGGCGCCCCGGCGGACCGCGGCGCCGGCGGGACCCGCTGGCCGCGGCGCTCATCGGGGTCCTCACCCTGCTGCTCGGCTTCGCCTTCGCCGTCCAGGTGCGCGCCACGGGCACGGGGGAGGACTACTCGACCCTCCGCGAGGAGGACCTCGTCCGCATCCTCGACGACCTCGACGCCCGTGAGGACCGGCTGCGCGAGCAGATCACCGACCAGCGCGCGGCGCTGGGGGAGCTCACCAACGACGACAGCCAGTCCGAGGCCGCCCTGCAGGAGGCGCAGGAGCGCGCCGAGGCCCTCGGCATCCTCAACGGCACCGTCGCCGCCCAGGGCCCGGGGCTGGTCATGACCATCCGCGACCCCGAGGGCCGGGTGCGGGTCGCCGACCTGCTCGACGCCGTCCAGGAGCTGCGCGGCGCCGGCGCGGAGACCATGCAGATCGACGGCGTCCGCGTCGGGGTGTCGACGGCGGTCACCGGCGAGCCCGGCGCACTGCGCGTCGACGGCGTCGAGGTCGACAGCCCCTACGAGATCCGGGTCATCGGCTCGGCGCAGGACCTGCAGACGGCGATGAACATCCCCGGCGGCGTCGTCGACCGGGTCGGCCGGCAGGGCGGCAGCGTCGACATCGAGCAGTCCGGGACCGTCGTCGTGGACGCGTTGCGGCAGCTGGACCGCCCTCAATACGCTCGGCCCGACGACGGCGGATGACGCCGCGCCGGACACCGTGACCCATCCGACCTCACCGACGAGGAGCCGCTGCATGACCACGCCCGACGACCGCCGCTACACCGAGCAGCACGAGTGGGCGCTGCTGCAGCCGGGTGGGGGCGAGGGCGCCGTCGTGCGGGTCGGCATCACCGACCACGCCCAGGACGCGCTCGGTGACATCGTCTTCGTGCAGCTGCCCGAGGTCGGCGCCGAGGTCGCGCCCGGCGCTCCCATGGGGGAGGTGGAGTCCACCAAGTCGGTCTCCGACGTCTACGCCCCGGTGACCGGCGTCGTGACCGCGGTCAACGAGGCCCTCGCCAGCGCCCCCCAGACCATCAACGCCGACCCCTACGGGGCCGGCTGGCTGGTCGAGATCAGCGTCGCCGGGGACGGCGGCGACCCCACCGCGGAGCTGATGGACGCCGCCGCGTACCAGGCGCTGGTCGAGGCGAGCTGACCGGCGCACCGAGCCCGCGGTAGCGGCCCCCCGGGCCCCGGCGGCGGTCACTATGCTGCCGACCGGGGCGCCGCGGAGGCCGCCGAGCGACCGCTGGACCTCACCCTGTACGTTCGGTTGACCCTCGGGTCAGCCGCTGGTTCCATGACCCACGGCCCGCCGTGCTCGACGCGGCGACCGACCCGCGACGGGCTGTCCGGCCCGTCGTCCGCCGGCCGCCCGCGGCCACATCCAGGTCCGCGGCGGTGCCACCCCTGCACCGGAGGAGACAGACGTGCACTGCACTCGTTGTGGCCACAACAACCCCGAGGGCAGTCGCTTCTGCGCGCAGTGCGGCGCGGCGCTGTCCCAGGAGCGGATCGGCGAGTCCACCAGCGTCATCCCCAAGGTGGGTGGCGAGGACTCCGCGGAGACCCCCGAGGTGACCGAGGCCGACGCCCACGCCGGCGCGGTCGAGTCGCTGCCCGCGGGCTCGGCGCTGCTGGTCGTCAAGCGCGGCCCGAACGCCGGCAGCCGCTTCCTGCTCGACCAGGACGTCACCACCGCCGGCCGGCACCCCGACAGCGACATCTTCCTCGACGACGTCACCGTCAGCCGCCGGCACGTGGAGTTCCACCGCGAGGGCGGCGGCTTCTCCGTGCACGACGTCGGCAGCCTCAACGGCACCTACGTCAACCGCGAGCCGGTCGACGTCGCGACGCTGGCCGGGGGCGACGAGGTGCAGATCGGCAAGTTCCGCCTCGTCTACCTGACCGGTCCGCGCACGGGCGAGCCCGCCGGCACGTGACCGAGCCCGCGAGCTCACGCATGTGCACGGCACCACCGGGCACGAGCGCGACGAGCGCCGGCGGGGAGCGCTCGTGACCCGGCGCACGGCCAGGGGGACGGGGACGGTACCGACGGCACGGACGGCGGCGTGAACGCGGTGCCCTCCCGTGCCGACGCGTCCGGGGAGCCCGACGGCCGGCACGCGCCGCGCCTCACCATCGGCGAGGTGCTGACCGTGCTCCGCGAGGACTTCCCCGACGTCACCATCAGCAAGATCCGCTACCTCGAGTCCGAGGACCTGGTGCACCCGCAGCGCACGCCGTCGGGCTACCGGAAGTTCTCCTCGGCCGACGTGGCCCGGCTGCGGTACGTGCTGGCCGCCCAGCGTGACCAGTACCTGCCGCTGCGGGTCATCAAGGAGCACCTCGCGGCGCTCGACCGGGGCGAGCCGCTGCCCAGCAGCACGGTGCCGGCCGCGCCGCCGCCCGAGGAGGAGGCCGACACCGGCAGCCTGACCGGCGAGCAGTTCGCGCGGGCGTCGGGCCTGGAGGCCGGGCAGCTGGCCGACTGCGTGCAGTTCGGGTTGCTGACCCCTGACGCCGACGGCCGGCACCCGGCGACCGACCTGCCGATCGCGCGGGCGGCGGCGGGCCTGGCCCGGCACGGCATCGAGCCGCGGCACCTGCGCGTCTACCAGAACGGCGCCGAGCGCGAGGCCGGGCTGGTCGAGCAGCTGGTCGCGCCGGTGCTGCGGGCGCGTTCCGAGGAGGCCCGCAACCGGGCCACCGAGAAGCTGCGGGAGCTGGTCGCGCTCTCCGCACAGCTGCACGGTGCGCTGCTGGAGGCGCGCCTGCGGGATCTCCTGCGCCCCTGACTCGGGCGTACCGTGGTCGGGGTCGGGACCCGAGTCCACGGCCCTGGCGCCGCCCCGCCGTCCACCAGCCGCCCGTACCGATCCACCGCCCGTCCTCGGGCCGCAGCTGAGGGAGCCCCACCGTGCAGGAACTCAGAGTCGTCGGTGTCCGGGTCGAGCTGCCCGGGAACCAGCCGATCCTGCTGCTCAAGGAGACGCAGGGCGAGCGGTACCTCCCCATCTGGATCGGTGCGGTCGAGGCGGCGGCGATCGCCTTCGAACAGCAGGGTGTGCGCCCGGCCCGGCCCATGACCCACGACCTGCTCAAGGACGTCGTCCGCGCGCTCGGCGCGACGCTCGAGGCGGTCAACATCACCGAGATGCGCGACGGGATCTACATCGCCGAGCTGGTCTTCGGCGACGACCGGATCGTGAGCGCCCGCCCGTCGGACGCCGTCGCCCTCGCCGTCCGCACCGGCGCCCCCATCTACGGCGCCGAGGAGCTGCTCGACGAGGTCGGGATCGAGATCCCCGACGAGCAGGAGGACGAGGTCGAGAAGTTCCGCGAGTTCCTCGACCAGATCTCCCCGGAGGACTTCGGCGCCGGCTCCGGGTCGGGCGGCAGCGGCCCCGCCTGAAGAAGGACCCCCCTCCTCGTCGAAGGACCCCGTCCTCCCCATCCTTCGCAAGCTCAGGCCGGGACCCGGGACAGGGCCGGCGGGCCCCTGGGGGGCGGCCGTTCCAGTACGTCACCACGTCCGGACGGGCGCCGGCACCGGTGCGCGTGTGACTGCTGTGACCGTCGGGACGCGTGCGCCGAGTTCCTGCGGCCGGAGGCGTGCCCCGGGTCAAGGAACGGCCCCGGTACGCCGATACCCCTCCGATGGGTGAGTGCCGCGACACGCCGCCCTCCTCAGTTGACCCACCCCAGGGCCCGGCTTACGGTCGGCGAACAACAGCGGTGTGACACCGGTGACCCGACGCGGCAGCCGACTGCAGCGACCCGAGCGACGGTCAACACCGCGGGGACCGCGGCACCAGCTGCGGGAGCAGAGGAGGACGCTGACGTGAGCGACCAGAGCAACGGCTCCCAGGGTCAGCTCTTCAGCGACGCCGCCGTGGGCGCGCCGTCCTACGACGAGGTCGACAGCGACCTCGTCGGGTACCGCGGCCCGACGGCGTGTGCCGCTGCCGGCATCACCTACAGGCAGCTCGACTACTGGGCCCGCACCGGTCTGGTCGCCCCATCGGTGCGCAGTGCCACCGGCTCGGGGACACAGCGGCTGTACTCCTTCCGCGACATCCTGGTGCTCAAGGTCGTCAAGCGGCTGCTGGACACCGGCGTCTCGCTGCAGAACATCCGCAAGGCCGTCGACCACCTGCGCAACCGCGGCATCAAGGACCTCGCCAACGTCACGCTGTTCTCCGACGGTGCCACCGTCTACGAGTGCACCTCCGCCGAGGAGGTCGTCGACCTGCTCGCCGGCGGCCAGGGCGTCTTCGGCATCGCCGTCTCCGGCGCGCTGCGCGAGCTCTCCGGCGAACTGGCCGAGCTGCCCGCCGAGCGCATCGACGGCGCCCCGATGCACACCACGGACGACGAGCTCGCCGCGCGCCGCCGTCGCCGCGCCGCGGTGTAGGAGCGGGCACCCCCTCGCACCTGCGGGCGACACCGGTCGGGTCACCCGGACGCGGTGACCCGGGCAGACGGGGTCGCCGATCTCGCCGCGTCCTGTCCCGCTGGTAGCGTCGTGGTAATGGCGGACCGTGCCCCTGAGCCCTTGCCCGCACTCGCCGCGCTGGACCCCGCGGGGTCCTTCGCCGCCCGGCACATCGGCCCGCGACCCGACGAGACACACGCGATGCTCGCTGCTGTCGGTCACCCGACGCTGGAGTCCCTCGTCGACGCGTGCGTCCCCGAGGGGGTCCGCGACCGGACGCCGCTGGATGTGCCGCCGGCCGCCGACGAGGCGACCGTGCTGCGGCTGCTGCGCGAGCGAGCCGAGGCCAACGAGGTCTACACCTCGATGATCGGTCTGGGCTACTCCGGCACGGTCACCCCGGCGGTCGTCCAGCGGACCATCCTGGAGAACCCGGCCTGGTACACCGCCTACACGCCCTACCAGCCCGAGATCAGCCAGGGCCGGCTCGAGGCGCTGATCAACTTCCAGACGATGGTCGCCGACCTCACCGGCCTGCCGGTCGCCGGTGCCTCCATGCTCGACGAGGCGACCGCCGCCGCCGAGGCGATGACCCTCGTCCGCCGCGCGGGCCGCGCGAAGGCCGACGCGGTGTTCGTCGTCGACGAGGACACCCTGCCGCAGACCCTGGCCGTCCTGCGCACCCGCGCCGAGCCGCTCGGCATCCACCTGCACGTCGCCGACCTCTCCGCCGGCTGGCCCGCCGACCTGCCCGAGGCCGGGGCGTTCGGCGTGCTGCTGTCCTACCCGGGGGCCAGCGGTGCCGTCCGCGACCACCGGGCGCTGGCCGCCGCCGCGCACGAGGCCGGCGCCGCGGTCGTCGTCGCCGCCGACCTGCTGGCGCTGACGCTGCTGGAGGCGCCGGGGGAGTGGGGTGCCGACGTCGCCTGCGGCAGCTCGCAGCGCTTCGGCGTCCCCATGGGGTACGGCGGGCCGCACGCCGGCTACCTGTCCGTGCGCGAGGGCCTGGCCCGGCAGCTGCCCGGCCGGCTGGTCGGCGTCTCGGTCGACGCCGACGGCGACGTCGCCTACCGGCTGGCGCTGCAGACCCGCGAGCAGCACATCCGCCGGGAGAAGGCCACCAGCAACATCTGCACCGCCCAGGTGCTGCTCGCCGTCATGGCCGGCGCCTACGCCGTCTACCACGGGGCCGAGGGTCTGACCGCGATCGCCGCCCGCGTGCACCGCAGCGCGCAGACCCTGGCCGGCTGGCTGCGCGCCGGGGGCGTGGAGGTGGTCCACGACCGCTTCTTCGACACCGTGCACGCCCGGGTGCCCGGCCGGGCCGCCGAGGTCGTCGCCGCCGCGGCCGAGCGGCGGGTCAACCTGCGGCTGGTGGACGCCGACACCGTCGGCGTCGCCTGCGACGAGACCACCACCGTGGAGATCCTGCGCACGGTCGCCGAGGCCTTCGGGGTGCCGGCCGACAGCACCGACGAGGGCAGGGCCGCGCTCACCGACGGTGGTGCCGACGCGCTGCCGGCCGAGCTGCGCCGCCGCAC
>DASQXT010000578.1:0-3064 GCA_035639575.1 Geodermatophilus sp. | reverse complement strand
GCCACGTCATCGCGATCGTCGATGATCAGCATCGGGCCATCATCCCCGCACCGGGGTGCAGTGCCCGGTGACCCGGTGCTCCGCGGGACGAGAAGCTGGCCGAACGCCTGGCGCATGGGGTGACGACAGCAACCGGTACAGCGACGGGCCCCGAACGGCGACGGATCGGACCGGACGGTGAGGGCCGTCATCGGCGTCCGCTGCTGGGCCGGACCGACGTGGCTGCAGATGTCCGCCGTGATGTCGTCCGACGAGTGACCGAGATGCTCCTGGACGACCGTGGTGTGGCTCCCGGTTGCCAGCAGGGAGCTCGCCGCCGACTGCCGAAGGGTGTGCAGGGTCGTGCCGCGCAGACCGACGCACTCCGGGAGCAGCTCGGAACCGGCGCAGCACGTCGTCGTCGGCCGGGACGGACCGAGCGATCAGCGAGAGCGCTGGACTCCGCTCGGGTCGAGTCGACGCGGATATCGCCCGCGCGGTCCGGTCACGCCAGCGTGTTCGCTGGGGCGTGGACGACGACGACCGGGCAGGCGGCGCGAGCGACGACGTGCTGGCTGACCGAGCCGAGCAGCATCCCCGTGAAGCCGCCGAGGCCACGGCTGCCGACGACGAGCAGGGCCGCATCCGCCGCTGCGTCGAGCAGGACCTGCGCCGGATGCCCCTGCACCGCGTGCTGCGACACCCGGTCCGCGTCCGGCGGGTCCACCGCCTTCGCGACCGTGCTCTCCAGCGTGCGGGTGGCTTCGCCTTTCCAGTCGATGCCCATGAGAGCACCGGCCGCCTCGCCGAAGGTCACCGGGATGCTCCAGGAGGTGACCGCGTCGACCGGCTGGCCGGTGAGTCGCGCCTGGCCGAGCGCCCAGCGCAGTGCTTCCTCCGAGGAGGGTGAGCCGTCCACGCCGACGACGATGCGGCCGGAACCGGACTGGGGATCGGTGCCCGGAGTGCTCACGATGTCGTGCTCCTGCCGGTCGACGACGGGGCTGTGTCTCCCATCGCACACCCCGCAGGACCGGACACGCCAGCCATGGCCGCAGGCGCACCTACGAGAGCGCCACCCCTCGCTCGTCGCGGCCGCCGGTCGGCGCAGTCGGCTGGTCGCGACGATGTCCTCCGGTTCCGTCAGCCCGAGGCGGTGGGCCTGGCCACCGGGGAGTCGCCGCCCATGCTGACGCCGGCGTTCGGCGTCATCCGGTCGAGCTCCGCGCATACTCGGGCCTCGGTGATGCCGGCCAGTCCGCGGCGCACCCCGGCGCGCAGCAGCTGGGCGCGGCAGCGGTTCTGCCGAGCCACCCTGGCTGCGGCCGTCACCCGAAGCTGCGTCTGCCGGCCTGCCCGAGGGCCCGGCGGAGAGGGCCGGCGGCGGGCTCGCGCCCCGGGCGCGGCCCACGGGCCATGAGCAGCACGGTGAGCACACGCAGCGGCCGGTCGCTCAGCGCCGGTGGCCGGGCGATCCGTCCGTCACGCCGGGTCTGCCGGTTGCGGCGCAGGCCGGGTCCGTGCCGCTGCGACGGTGAGGTCCAGCAACACGGGGGCGGAGCCCTGCCTCGGTCGTCGTCGAAGGCTCCTCGCGGTGGCCGCGACCGTGCGGTGGGGAACAGAGGACGACGATCAGGGACATCGACCGATGACGACGGTGAGCCTCTACGAGCGGCTGGCCCGGACACCCGACGGCGCCCGCGCCGGCACGAGGGACGACACCGCCCGCGACGTCGCCGCCGACGGCCTCCGGCAGATCGCCGCCCATGCGCTGCAGAGCACCGGCGACCAGGTGGTGGCCAGCCTCGTGGGTGGGCGCCTGTTCGGCCGCTGGGCCGACCGCTCGAGCCGGCAGGTGATGACTCGGGGTGCGGCCGCCTCCTCCACCGTGATCCTGGCGTTCCTCGCGCTGCTCGCCGTACCAGGGGCGCAGGGGTGGATGCTGCTCCACCCCGCGGTGTACCTGCTGCTGGCGTTGACCCACACCGGGGTGCGGGTGGCGCGCAAGACGTACGTCGTCGACATGGCAGGGGGAGACCCCTGCACCGAGTACGTCGCCGTGGCGAACACGGTGATGGGCGCGCTGCTGCTCGGGGCCGGGGCGGTCTCGAGCGTCCTGGCCTCGTCCGGCCCCGAGGTGGCGCCGGCGTTCCTCGGGCTGCTCGGGGCGGTCGGCGTGGTCACCGCCCGCACGCTGCCCGAGGTCAGCGCGCGCTGACCCCGTCCCGGACCCGTCGTGCCCGGGGGACCCGCCCGGATCCGCTGGAGGCGTCCAGGACCGACCACTGCACGAGGACGGCGTCGCTGCTCTGGTGCGGCGCGGGGATGGCCGTCCTGTCGGTGGCTGCGGTTGCCGACTCCCGGCAACGACCGCGTGCAGCACCTGACCGACGAGGCCCCTCGTGCACCTGTCCGGTCACGGGCAGGCTGGGGACCAGCAGGAGGTGGACGGTGCTCAGTCACGACGAACAGCGAGCCTGGAACGAGATCCGGCGTCGTTACGCGAGGGAGGCCGAGGAGCCCGCTCTCCCGGTCATCGACCTGGAGATCCGGCGGCCACGCTCGTCGACGCCGGCCGTCCTCGCCGCGGTCGTCGCCGTCGGCTGCATCGCCGTTCTGCTGGTCGTCCTCGGAGCCCCGGTCGCCGGACTGGCCATCGCCGTCGCCTCCGTCCCTCCGTGGCTGCTGTGGCGCCACTGGCCGCTGCTGGACGGCGGTGTCGTGGTCTCCGCGCGGACGGCGCCCCGGGTCGTCCCCGCGCCGGTGAGCACCACCCGTCGTCGGAACCCCGGCACCGACGCACCCCGCGGACGGCGTGATCGCGGGGATCGGACCGCGGCTCTGCGGTCCGGGGCGACAGGTGAGTGCGAGAACCGTCAGCCGTCCGTCCACGGCGAGTGCCTCGATCACGGGCGAGGGATCCCGTAGCGGCGCGGTCCCCGGCGGTGTCATCGCCTCGGCCCGTCCCACGAGATCGCAGCGGATCGTCGGGGTGGCGAACGACGTCTGAGAGCCCGACTGCTGGACCGGACCGACGTGGCTGCAGATGTCGACCGTGCCCGGGAACGGGTGCGCGCTGCCGCAG
>DASQXT010000577.1:0-7050 GCA_035639575.1 Geodermatophilus sp. | reverse complement strand
GGGTCGCCGGGTACCTGCCCAACGTCCCCGAGGCCGTCGTCGCCTTCCTCGGCGCGGCGGCGGTCGGCGCGGTGTGGTCCTCCTGCGCCCCGGACTTCGGCACCCGCAGCGTGCTGGACCGCTTCGCCCAGATCGAGCCCGCCGTCCTGGTCGCCGTCGACGGCTACCGGTTCAACGGCAAGGAGTTCGACCGCCGCGACGTCGTCGCCGAGCTGCGTCAGGCGCTGCCCAGCGTGCGGACGACGATCGCCGTCCCCCGACTGCACCCCGGCGAGCTGCCCGAGGGCGCGATGGGCTGGGCCGACGCGGTCGCCGAGCGCCAGGAGCCGGTCTTCGAGCCGCTGCCCTTCGACCACCCGCTGTGGATCGTCTACTCCTCGGGCACCACCGGCCTGCCCAAGGGCATCGTGCACGGCCACGGCGGCATAATCCTGGACCAGCACAAGCAGCTGGGCCTGCACGGCGACGTCGGCCCCGGCGACCGCTTCTACTGGTACGCCTCCACCGCCTGGATCATGTGGAACATCGCCACCTCGGCGCTGCTGCTCGGCGCCACCGTGGTGGTCCACGACGGCGCGCCGGCGTACCCGGGGATCGACGCGCAGTTCGCGATCGCCGCCCGCCACCGGCTCGCCTACCTCGGCACCAGCGCCGGCTACCTCACCGCCTGCGAGAAGGCCGGCATCCGGCCCGGGGAGACCCACGACCTCTCCACGCTGCGCACCGTCGGGTCGACCGGCTCCCCGCTGCCCGCCTCCGCCTACCACTGGGTGTACGACGCGGTGAAGCGGGACGTCCTCCTCGGCTCGCTGTCCGGCGGCACCGACGTCGCCACCGGCTTCATCGGCAGCTCACCGCTCCTCCCGGTGACCGCCGGCGAGCTGCAGCGCCCGATGCTGGGCGTCGCCGCGGCCGCCTGGGACGAGCAGGGCCGGCCGGTCGTCGGCGAGCTCGGCGAGCTGGTGATCACCGAGCCGATGCCGACCATGCCGCTGTACTTCTGGAACGACCCCGACGGGTCCCGCTACCGCGAGACCTACTTCGAGCCCTGGCCCGGCGTCTGGCGGCACGGCGACTGGATGGAGATCACCGAGCGCGGCACCTGCGTCATCACCGGCCGGTCGGACTCCACCCTCAACCGCGGCGGCGTCCGCATGGGGACGGCGGACATCTACGCCGCCGTCGAGTCGGTCCCCGAGGTCGTCGACTGCGTCGTCCTCGGGGTGGAGCAGCGCGACGGCGGCTACTGGATGCCGCTGTTCGTGAAGCTGGCCCCGGGGGAGGAGCTCACCGACGAACTCGTCGACCGCATCAAGGCCGCGATCCGCAGCCAGGCCAGCCCGCGGCACGTGCCCGACGAGGTGCTCGTCGTCCCCGCGGTGCCGCACACCCGCACCGGCAAGCGGCTGGAGGTCCCTCTCAAGCGGCTGTTCCAGGGCGTCGACCCGGCGAAGGCCCTCAACGTCGGAGCGGTCGACGACCCCACGGCGGTCGAGCACTACGTCGCCCTGGCCCGGGAGCGCGGCGCCCACTGACATCCGCACGTGGTTCAGGCGCGGAACGGCCCGCGCAGCACAGCCCACTGCAGCAGCATGATCGTCTTCGCGTCGGCGATCCGGCCGTCGTCGACCATGGTCAGGGCCTCGTCGACGTCCAGCTCGAGCACCTCGATGTCCTCGCCCTCCTCGGCGAGCCCACCCCCGGCCGACACCCGGTCGGCCGGGCTGTAGGGCGCGGCGAAGAAGGAGACCCGCTCGGTGACCGACCCCGGGCTCATGAAGACGTCGAAGACGTGCTGCAGCTCGCCCACCGCCACACCGAGCTCCTCGGCAGCCTCCCGGCGGACCGCGGAGGCGGGGTCCTGGTCGTCGAGCAGCCCGGCGGCGGCCTCGACGAGCATCCCGTCGGGGGAGCCGTTGACGTAGGCGGGGAAGCGGAACTGCCGGGTGAGCAGCACGGTGCGCGTGACCGGGTCGTAGAGCAGCACGGTCGCGCCGTTGCCGCGGTCGTGGGTCTCGCGCTGCTCGGTGTGCCAGACGCCGTCGCGCCCACGCCGCGCGAACGTCGTCCGCCGGTTGACGTACCAGGAGCTGGAGAGCACCTCCACGTCGCGCACCACGACGTCCGGGTTGCCGGTGAGGTCGCGGCCCACCCGGTCCAGCCCGGTCCGCCCCCGGGAGTCGGGGACGTCGATGCCCGGCACGCCCACGGGGGTCACCGGGTCACCGCCGGCACCTCGTCGACGCTGGTGTAGACCGCGGCTCCCCGGGCGCGGGCCAGGGCGACCATCTCGTCGGACCCGGCCGAGGCGCCGGGCAGTCGCAGGACGGCGTCGACCCGGGCCACCAGCCGCCGTCCCATCGGGTGGAACACCTCGTCGAACGCGGCGTCCCCCACCCGCGTCGACCCGGCCAGCTCGGCCAGCGGGAGCGCGAGGTCCTCCCCGTTGACGGCGAGGTGGCCGGCCCGGAAGAGCTCCAGGCAGGCGCGCTGGATCGCCCGGTGGTTGGCCGCGATGAGGTCGGGGTCGTCGCCGGTGCCCCCGCGGTAGGGGCCGGCGACCAGGATCATCAACGGTCCTGTTCCGGTCATGCGCACAGCACCTCCACGTCGGCGTTCTCGAGGGCGGCGAGGGTGTCCTGCGCCGCGGGGGTGAGCCAGGGTTCGCGGGCGCTCGAGTCGGTGACCAGCCGGCCGACCGCGTCCAGCCGGGCGACCGAGGCGAAGGCGCGGACGCCGAGCTTCGAGGCGTCGGCCACCACGAGGCTGTCGCGGGCCTGCTGCAGGGCCACCTGCTTGACCGCGGCATCCTCGAGCGTGAACTCCGACCAGCCTGCCGCGGCGCTGACCGCCCCGATCGACATGACGAACAGGTCGAAGGTGAGCTGCCGCAGCACCGTGGCGGTGAGCGGCCCGGCCAGGCTGCGCTCGCCCGGCCGGGACTCCCCGCCGACGACCAGCAGCCGGACGCCGGGCCGGTCGGCCAGGGCATCGGCGACGGGCAGGCTGAGGACGGCGACGGTGAAGGGCCCCTCGCCGGCGGCGGCGCGGTCGGCCAGCGCCCGGGCGACGTGCACCGTCGTCGTCCCGGCGTCGAGCAGGACGGTCGCGCCCGGCTCGACCAGCGCCGCGGCGGCCCGGCCGATCCGGTCCTTGAGGCCGGCCTGCCAGCCGGCGCGCGCGGCGAACCCGGCGGCGCTCTCCGGCTCGGCGACGGCGACCGCGCCGCCGCGCACGCGCTCGACCAGGCCGCGCGCCTGCAGGGCGTCGAGGTCACGGCGCACGGTCATCTCCGAGACGCCCAGCCGGGACGCGAGGTCGGTCAGCGATGCCCGCCCGGCGTTGCGGACCAGACGGAGCGTCACATCGAGCCGGTCGGTCACGACGACAATTCTATCATGTCGATGTGAGGTTTGTGAAATAGTTGTGAGAACGGTCGGTCGAGCTCGGCTGACGCCGCGCCGAACCCCGGTTCCCCGACCGTCCTTGCCCTCCTCCCGAAAACCGCGTGCCCGCTGTCGGTGCCCTCCGCGAGCATGGGGGCCCGGGCGCCGACGGTGCGCCCGCCGACGACGGAGGGGGAGATGGCCGGCCTGTCGCGCGCGCTCGCGCCCCTGCGCTCCCGGGACTACCGCCTGCTGGCGTCGTCCATGGGCCTGTCGCTGTTCGCGCAGGGTCTGTGGACCGTGGCGCTGGTGTGGCAGGTCGTGGCCCTCGGCGGCGGCCCCGGCGCGCTCTCCCTGGCCACCTCGCTGCAGGCGGCCGGCATGCTGGCCAGCACGCTGCTCGGCGGCGCGCTGGCCGACCGGGTGCCGCAGCGCCGCATCCTGCTCGGTGTCGCCCTGCTGCAGACGGCGGCGGTCGGGTCGGTCGCGCTGCTGTCGCTGGCCGGCGCGCTGGCGCTCGGGCCGCTGGCCGCGGCGGCCCTGGTGGGCGGGGTCGCGACGGGGCTGTACTACCCGGCCTACTCGGCGCTGGTGCCCGGCGTCGTCCCGCCCGGTGAGCTGCTCGCGGCCAACGGCCTGGAGGGGGTCGTCCGCCCGGCGCTGGCGATGGCCGCCGGGCCCGCGGTCGGCGGTCTGCTGGTGGCGGTCCTCTCGCCGGGTGCGGCGCTGCTGGCGACGGCGCTGACCTCGGCCGCCGCGGCGGCGTGCGTGGCGGCGCTGCCGACCCTGCCGGTCCGCCGCGAGGGCGAACGCCCGGGGCTGCTGACCGACGTCCGCGAGGGCGTGGTGTACATGGTCGGCACGCCCTGGCTGCTGGCCACGCTGCTGTTCGCCTCGCTGATGGTGCTGTTGATCATGGGCCCGTTCGAGGTCCTGGTGCCCTTCGCGGTCCGGGACCGGGCCGGCGGTGGGCCCGCCGAGCATGCCTGGGTGCTGGCCGCCTTCGGCATCGGCGGCGCCCTGGGGTCGGCCGTCGTCGCCTCGCTGCGGCTGCCGCGCCGCTACCTCACGGTGATGAACCTGCTGTGGGGTGCCGGCTGCGTGCCTCTGGTCGTCTTCGGCGCGACCTCGCAGCTGTGGGTGATGATCGCGGCGGCGGGGCTGCTCGGGGCGGCGTTCGAGGCGGGCACGGTCATCTGGGGGACGCTGCTGCAGCGGCGGGTGCCCCCGGCGCTGCTGGGGCGGGTGTCCAGCCTCGACTTCTTCGTCTCGATGGCGTTCATGCCCCTGTCGATGGCCCTGGCCGGTCCGGTCAGCCAGTCGCTCGGCCTGACCGGCACCTTCCTGCTCGCCGGGTTGGTGCCGCCGGTGCTCGCCGTCGTCGCCGTCCTGGCGTGGCGGCTGCCCGCCGACGAGCTCGCCCACCCGCTGGACGAGCCCGAGGCGGTCGAGCCGGCCGCGGCCCCGGCCTGAGCCGGGGTCAGCGGCGGGCGTCGACGATCGCGGCGAGTCCGTCGAGGACCCGGGTGAGGCCGAACCGGTAGGCGTGGTCGGGGTCGTGCGCGCTGCCGTGCGCGGCCCCGGCCGCCGCCCCGATCCGGACGGCGCGCGGGTACCGCGCCGGGTCCAGCACCCGGGCCAGCAGGGGCCCGGCCGCGGCCCACCACTGGGCGTCGTCCAGCCCGCTCTGCCGCCGGGCGGCCTGCGCCTCCGCGGCCGCCCGGGCGTTGGCCTGCACGAACGACAGCAGGTGGGTGAGGCAGTCGTCGCGCTCGACGTCGTCCACTCCGGTGTCGTCGAGGGCGGCCAGCTCGTGCTCGTACTTGGCGGTGGAGCCCGGCCCCAGGGGAGGGCGCAGCGTGGAGACCGCGGCGGCCCACGGGTGGGCGGCGAACAGCGCGCGGTTCTCCTCGGCGACGGCGGTCAGCCGCTCCCGCCAGGGCCGGCCGGCGGTGTCGCGGCGGGCCGCCTGCGCGTGGACGGCATCCAGCATGAGGTCCAGCAGCTCGGCCCGGCCGGGCACGTAGGTGTACAGCGTCATCGGCGCGACCCCCAGCGCCTGGGCCACCGCGCGCATGGTGACCGCCTCCAGCCCGACGCGGTCGGCGAGGCCGACGGCCGCCGTCACCACCGCGTCGAGGTCCAGCGTCCGGGCCGGTCCGCGCCGCGGACCCTCGGGCGACTGCCGCCACAGGAGGGCCAGGGTGCGGGCGGGGTCGCCCGCGCTGCTGCGGTCGGTCGGCACGGGGGCATCCTCCCCGACAGAACGGCGTACGGTGTACGGAGTTCGATCCCGTGTCAGGAGGCCCCCGTGCGCATCAGCTCCACCGCCGTCTCGCTGAACGTCGACGACGTCCCCGCCAGCAGCGCCTTCCTCGCCCGCCACTTCGGGTTCCGGGAGGAGATGGCCGCCGACGGCTTCGCCTCGCTGACCCGCGAGGACGCCGGCGTCAACGTGGTCTTCCTCCGCCGCGGCCTGCCCACGCTCCCGGCCGACCAGCGCGACGTGCCCGCCACCGGGCTGATCCTCGCCTTCGTCGTCGACGACCTGGAGGGCGAGCTGCGCCGGCTGCAGGACGAGGGCGTGGCGATCACCATGCCGCTCACCGTCGAGGAGTGGGGCGAGCGCGCCTTCCAGGTGCGCGACCCCAACGGCGTGGTCGTGCAGCTGGTCGACTGGCAGGGCTGAGGAAGGACTCCGTCCTCTTCCTGGACGGGGCCACCGCACCCGTCCCTCCGGTGGCTCCGGCGGTGAGTGCAGGAGCACTCACCGCCGGAGCACCGAGGAGAGGGAGTGCCGCCCGCTGCATCAGGCGCCGCGGCCGCGCTCGGAGCGCAGCACCCGGGCCTCCCACGGCCGCAGGACGGCGGGGTCGCCGTCGTCGACCAGGTTGCCCAGCACCAGCTCCGCGCCGACCGCCTCCGGCAGCAGCTCGGCGAGGGGGTGGGTGCCGCTGCCGAGGTTGCAGACGACGAGCAGCGTCGCGCCGTCCAGGCTGCGGGTGAAGGCGTACAGCTCGTCGTGCTTGGGCAGCAGCATGGTGAAGTCGCCCAGGGCCACCACCGGGTCGTCGTGCCGCAGCGCGATCAGCCGCCGGTGGTGGGCGAACACCGAGGTGGGGTCGGCGCGCTGCGCCTGGGCGTTCCACTCGGTGGAGTCGGGGTTGACCGCGATCCACGGCGTCCCGCTGGTGAAGCCGGCGTTCGGCGAGTCGTCCCACTGCACCGGCGTCCGCGCGTTGTCCCGGCTCATCGTGCGCAGCGCGGCCAGCACGGTCTGCGGGTCCTCGCCGTGCGCCACCGCCTGCGCGAAGTGGTTGAGCGACTCGACGTCCCGGAAGTCGTCGATGCCGTCGAACGGGGCGTTGGCCATCCCGAGCTCCTCGCCCTGGTAGACGTAGGGCGTCCCGCGGTGCAGGTGCAGCAGGGTGGCCAGGCAGGTGGCGGAGTCCCGCCGGTACCGCGGCGAGTCGTCGCCAAAGCGGGAGACCGCCCGCGGCTGGTCGTGGTTGTCCCAGTAGAGGGAGTTCCAGCCGACGTCGGCCAGCCCCGCCTGCCAGCGGCCGAAGGAGGCCTTGAGGTCGCGCATCCGCAGCGGCCGCGGGCGCCACTTGGACTCGTCGAAGTCCAGGCCGACGTGCTCGAACTGGAACACCATGTCCAC
>DASQXT010000576.1:0-2074 GCA_035639575.1 Geodermatophilus sp. | reverse complement strand
GTGTCCCGGAGGGCCTCCGGGGCGTCCGCGCCGTACACCAGGGCCGCGCCCGGCCGGTTCACCTCCCCCACCTGGAGGCCGTGCCGTCGCGCCGTCCCGCGGCCGGAGTGCTCGGCAGCGCCCTCGTCGACCAGCAGGGCGGCGTCGACGTCGTCCCGCGGCACGTAGTACTGCGGGTAGTGGGGCCACTCCCACACGTACCGGGCCCGATGGGTGTCCAGCACGGTCCGGCCGCCGAGGAAGGCGCGCACCCGGCGGGGGGCGGGCTCGACGTGGCCGACGGGCACGAGGGACTGCGGGTACTCGGGCACGGGTCCTCCCGGCGGCGGAGCGCTCGGAGCGGCATCTAGTGTCGCGAGCATGGCACCGCCCCCCGGCTGGCTGGTCGTCGTCGACTACCAGGAGGTCTTCCGCGATCCCACCTCGCCGTGGACGACCCCGCGCTTCGACGAGATCCGGCCGCGCATCCGCTCCCTGGTCGAGGCCTTCGGCGACCGCGTCGTCTTCACCCGCTTCGTCGTCCCGGACGAGCCGACCGGCGCGTGGGCGGACTACTACGCCAAGTACGACTACTTCACGCAGCCGCACGCCATCCCGCTGTTCCAGCTCTCCGAGGACCCGGGCTCCCGCCCCGTCGTCGACGCGCCGACCTTCGGCAAGTGGGTCCCCGCAGTCGCCGAGCTGGTCGGCGACGGCCCGGTCGTCGTCGCCGGGGTGGCCACCGACTGCTGCGTGCTCTCCACCGTGCTGCCCGCGGCGGACGCCGGCGTGCTGGTCCGGGTGGTCTCCGACGCCTGCGCCGGTGCCGACGACGAGGCGCACGACGACACGATGCGGATCCTCGGCTGCTACGCCCCGCTGGTCGAGGTCACCACGACCGCCGAGGTCCTGGCCGAGACATGAGCACGGGGCTCTCGGTCGCCGCACCTCCGCCCGACCGGCTCCCCGACGGCACCGCCGTCCGCCTCGACCCGCGCGTCCGCCGCCGCGACGGGGGGACGGCGCTGCTCGGCGGCTCCCCGCTGCGGCTGCTGCGCCTGCAGCCCCGCGCCCGCGACCTGCTGCGCACGGACCGGCTCGTCGTCCGGGACGCCACGACCGCCGCCCTGGCCGCCCGGCTGCTCGACGCCGGTCTGGCCCACCCCGAGCCGGACGGCGACCCGGCGGGGGAGCTGACCGTCGTCGTCCCGGTCAAGGACCGCCCGGCCGAGCTGGCGCGGCTGCTCACCGCGCTGCGCGCCGACCCCGACACCGCCGCCGTCCCGGTGCTCGTGGTGGACGACGGCTCCGCCGACCCGGCCGCGGTGACCGCCGTCGCCGCCCGGCACGGCGCGCGGGTGCTGCGGCACGCCACCGCCCGCGGCCCGGCCGCCGCCCGCAACGCCGGCCTGCGCGCGGCGAGCACCCCGCTCGTGGCGTTCCTCGACTCCGACTGCGTGCCGCTGCCGGGCTGGTCCGGGCCGCTGGTGCGGCTTCCCGCCGACCCGCGGCTGGCGCTGGTGGCCCCCCGGATCACCGCGCTCCCGTCGGAGGACGGCGGCTGGGTGACGCCCTACGAGGCCACGGTCAGCACGCTGGACATGGGGCCCGACCCGGCGCAGGTCGCGCCGGGGACGGCGGTGTCCTACCTGCCCAGCGCCGCGATGGTGGCCCGCCGGGACGCCCTCGGCGACGGCTTCGACGAGTCGATGCGGGTCGCGGAGGACGTCGACCTGGTGTGGCGGCTGGTGGCGGCCGGCTGGCGGGTGCGCTACGAGCCGTCGGCCGCCGTCGCCCACGAGCACCGGGCCGCGACCGGGGAGTGGCTGCGCCGCCGCGCCTTCTACGGCACCGGTGCGGCGCTGCTGGCCGCGCGGCACGGGGCCGCCGTCGCCCCCGTGGTGCTCTCGCCGTGGTCGGCGGCGACCTGGGCGCTCGCGCTGACCGGACGCCGCTCCGGCGCGCTGGGCTGCGCTGCCGTGCTCGCCGTCGCCACCGCCCGGCTGGCGCCCCGGCTGGCCCAGCCCGGGCAGCGCGCAGCGGTCGGGCTCGCGGCGGTGCTCGTCGTGAGGGGCAGCGCCGCGGCGGGCCGGAC
>DASQXT010000575.1:0-7291 GCA_035639575.1 Geodermatophilus sp. | reverse complement strand
GCGCCGGCCCTGCACCGCGAAGACGCCCTCCAGCGACCAGTAGTCGGCCGCGGTGAAGGCCATCCGCTCGCGCTCCCGCTCGACCACGATCCGGGTGGCCACCGACTGCACCCGGCCGGCCGAGAGCTTCGGCAGCACCTTCTTCCACAGCACGGGGCTGACCTCGTAGCCGTAGAGCCGGTCGAGGATGCGGCGGGTCTCCTGGGCGTCGACCAGCGCGGTGTCCAGCTCCCGCGGGTTGGCCACGGCACGGGCGATCGCCTCGGGGGTGATCTCGTGGAACACCATGCGGCGCACCGGCACGCGCGGCTTGAGCGTGTCGACCAGGTGCCACGCGATGGCCTCGCCCTCGCGGTCCTCATCGGTGGCGAGGTAGACCTCGCTGGCGTCCTTGACCAGCTGCTTGAGCCGGCTCACCTGCTGCTTGCGGTCGGGGCTGACCACGTAGAGCGGCTCGAAGGCGTTGTCGACGTCGACGCCCAGCCGCGCCCAGGACGCGCCCTTGTGCTCGGCCGGCACGTCGGCGGCGTTGCGCGGCAGGTCGCGGATGTGGCCGACGCTGGCCTCGACGACGTAGCCGTTGCCCAGGTACCCGGCGATCTTCCCGGCCTTGGTCGGGGACTCCACGATGACCAGCGGCCGCCCGCCGCCGGCGGCGGTCCGGCGGCGGGCAGGGGTGCTCGTGCCCCCGGAGGTCGCCGCGGCGGCCCGGGTGCCGGTGTTCGTGGTCTTCGTGGGTGCCACGGTGCTCCTGTCGGTGGTGCTCGGTGCAGGCGCCGGTGGTCCGGCGCCGGACGACGCGGTCGCTGTCCGCGCGCCCTCGGCGACGCCACGGTAGGCCACGGGGCCGACCGGGAGGCCGGTGGCGACCCACCGTGGGCGTGCCGTCACCCGGTCCAATGGCCGGGGGTCGCGCCGTGTTCCCGGCCACTGCGGGTCATGCCGGCCTCCGGACTCCGGCCACCACCTCACCGACAGCGGCAAGCGTCGGGAAGTGCTCGCTGTAGTACTCCCAGTGCATCATCACCGGACCGGTGGGCAGCTCGACGGCCCCGAAGTCGTCATCCCACGTCGGGTACTCCCCGTGCGCATCCCACCAGGTGATCGGGTCCGCGGGAGACGACGCCTCGTACACCTCGGCGACCTCGAGGCCCTCGGCGTCGTTGTCCATACCCGGGCTCCCGTTGAGGACGACCGCGTCCGCGGCCATCCTCCCGGGGGCGTCGGCGGCGGCGTCCACCACCCTGGTGCCGTAGCTGTGCGCACTGACGACGACCCGGGCCGGATCAGCGGCCCGAGCGGCGGAGAGGCCGTCCAGCGCGCTGTCCAGCGCACGGCCGCCCTCACGACTGATCGACGTGCCGAGCGCACCGATGCCCAGGGGAGGTCGGTAGCCGAACCAGGCCACCGCGGCCACCGCCAGTCCCGGCGCAGCAGCGCGGGCCGCGTCGGCCACCGCGTCGGCGTTGTCCGCCAGCTCGTCGAGGTCGCCGTCAGGCGTGTTGGTCATCCCCGGGACCAGGAGTGCGACCGAATCGGCGGTGTCCAGGTCGCCCAGCCCCAGGGCGACCAGTTCGTCCGCCGGGGCGAACTGCACCAACTGGACCCGCTCCCCGTCCGACTCCCTGCGGGAGATCTCCGCCGCCACGGCCCCGGCCATCGCCTGTCCCGGCACGGGAGGACCACCGACCCTCCGCGGGGTCACGAGGGTCCGGTCCAGCACCAGCCGGTTCGCCCGGTCCCGTGCCCACGCCGGGAGGCCCTCGAGGTTGCCGATCCGCTCCGGGCGCCCGTGGATGGCGCTCACCCGCGCGGCCGTCGACAGGGCCGCCCACCAGTCGGCGACCGCGGTGGGGTCGTTCCCGCCGGGAGGTGGAGGGGCGTCGGTCGACGCGTCCCCGACGGCCACCATCCAGGCCAGGTCCTCGAAGGTGGCCGGAGTGAACGTGCCGCCGATGCCGAGGCCCATCAGTCCGGCAGCTGCCTCTCCCGCCGCCAGGCCGGCCCGTCCGGCAGCCGCCAGCGCGTCGGCCGCCAGAGCCTCGGCGCGCACCACAGCGGTCGTCTGCGCCGGGTCGCCCCCTCCCGTGGGGTCCACCGGCAGAGGATCGGCCAGCCGTCCGGCGCCGTCGAGCACGACGGGGACCGACGCGGCGGCGGCCAGCGCCTGCTCGGCGAGTCCCTGGGCAGCCTCTCCCTCGACCAGCAGGCGCTGCGCGTGCCCGAGGGACTCGTCGAGGGCCGCGGTGACCGCGGTGGCGACCGCCGAGACGCGCACGAGCGCGGCGGCCGCGGTCTGCGCGGCCGGCCCGTACCAGCAGGAGGCCTCCCCCAGCGAGCGGCCGACGGCCTCCACCCGGGCCCGCCAGGCCGGCAGCCCACCGGCGACCGAGTCGAGGGTCCAGACCGCCCCGCGCAGCAGCGGGACGTCCCACCCGGCGACCTCGCCGAGGGTGGGGGCGCTCACCGGGCGGCCGGGGTGTGGCGCCGGGCGAGCACCCGGTCGGCCAGCGCCGCGTCGGCCGCCCGATAGGAGTCGACGGCCGCGGACAGGGTCGCCGCGAGCACCCCGGTCTGCTGGCCCAGGAGCTCCAGGGTGGTGCCCCAGCCCGAGCCCGCGGCGCCGGCGCTCTGCCCGGCTCCCCCGCTGACCGCCGTCCCCAGGGAGACCGCGGTGGACCGGCACAGCTGCGCTTCCCCGGCGAGCTCGGCGGCGAGGCCGGCCAGCTCGGCGGCCATCGCGTCGATGGCGTCGAACTCCGCGGCGATCGTTGCGGACACGTCAAGACCTCCCGGCGTCTGTCCGGGCCCACGCCGGGTCCGGTGCGGCGGGACGCTAGGCCGGCCGGGTGCCGTCCCGTGGGTGTCCGTCCACAGCGTGGGCCGACGTCCACAGACCGGGCACGGGCGCGCCGGTCGGCGCGCCCGTGCCGCAGGGTCCGGTGCGTGCGGTCAGGGAGCGGTGGTGGTCAGCGAGGCGGGGGCGTCGGTGGGGGCACCGCCCACCACGACCGAGCGACGCTTGGACACGACCACGGCGGCGACGATGATCAGCGCCGCGACCACCGCGATCGCGATGCGGGCGGCGGTGTTCTGCCCCTCGCCGACCGACAGACCCACCACGGCCGGCGCGATGAGCAGCGCGACCAGGTTCATCACCTTGATCAGCGGGTTGATCGCCGGGCCCGCGGTGTCCTTGAACGGGTCGCCGACGGTGTCGCCGATGACCGTGGCCGCGTGGGCCTCGCTGCCCTTCCCGCCGTACGCACCGTCCTCGACCATCTTCTTGGCGTTGTCCCAGGCGCCTCCGGAGTTGGCGAGGAAGACGGCCATGAGGGTGCCGGCCGCGATCGCCCCGACCAGGTAGGCAGCGAGCGGTCCGAAGCCGAGCCCGAAGCCGACCGCCACGGGGGCGAGGACGGCGAGCAGACCCGGGGTGGCCAGCTCGCGCAGCGAGTCCTTGGTGCAGATGTCGACGACCCGGCTGTAGTCCGGGCGCTCGGTGCGATCCATGATCCCGGGGTGGGTGCGGAACTGCTCGCGCACCTCGAACACCACCCGTCCGGCCGCACGGGAGACCGCGCTGATCGCCAGGCCGGAGAAGAAGAACACCACGGAGGCGCCGAGCACCGCGCCGACGACGTTGCTCGGGTCGACGAGGCTGAACGCCTGCCCCAGGCTCACGCCCTCGAGGGCGACGCGAACCTGCTCGTTGTACGAGCCGAAGAGCGCCGTCGCGGCGAGGACGGCCGTGGCGATCGCGATGCCCTTGGTGATGGCCTTGGTGGTGTTGCCGACCGCGTCGAGGTCGGTGAGCACGCGGGCGCCCTCGTCGTCGATGTCACCGGACATCTCGGCGATCCCCTGCGCGTTGTCGCTGACCGGACCGAAGGTGTCCATCGAGACGATCACGCCGGCCGTCGTCAGCAGGCCGCAGCCGGCGAGCGCGACCGCGTACAGCGCGGCCCCGCCTCCGATCAGGAAGGCGCCGTAGACCGCGCCGCCGATCAGCAGCGCCGCGTACACCGCCGACTCCAGGCCCAGCGAGATGCCGGAGAGGATGACCGTCGCCGGGCCGGTCAGCGAGCTGCGCCCGACCTCCTGCACCGGCTTGCGGCTGGTCTCGGTGAAGTAGCCGGTGAGCTGCTGGATCGCCGCCGCCAGCACGATGCCGACGAGCACCGAGACGAAGCCGAGCACCTGCGGGCTGACGACGCTGTCGGGGATGTCGGCGACGTCGGGCAGCACGGTGAACGAGGCCGCCGCGACGAGGACCAGGGAGACGACCGCGGAGGTGAAGAAACCGCGGTTGATCGGCGCCAGGCCGCTCGCGTCGTTCTTGCCCGGGTTGCTGGCCAGGATGCCGACGACCGAGGCGATCACCCCGATCGCCGCGATGGTCAGCGGGAAGACCATGCCGACCGCGCCGAAGAAGACCTGGCCGAGGATGAGGGCGGCGACCAGGGTGACGGCGTAGGACTCGAACAGGTCGGCGGCCATGCCCGCGCAGTCCCCCACGTTGTCGCCCACGTTGTCGGCGATGGTCGCCGCGTTGCGCGGGTCGTCCTCGGGGATGCCGGCCTCGACCTTGCCGACCAGGTCGGCGCCGACGTCGGCGGCCTTGGTGAAGATGCCACCGCCCACGCGCATGAACATGGCCAGCAGCGCCCCGCCGAAGCCGAAGCCCTCGAGCACGACCGGCGCCGTCTCGTCGAACAGCAGCAGCGCGAGGGCCGCCCCGAACAGGCCCAGCCCGACGGTGATCATCCCGCAGACGCCGCCGGTGCGGTACGCGATGCGGAAGGCCGGCCGGTACCCGCCCGCGCGCGCGGCGGCGGCCACGCGCACGTTGCCGCGGGTGGCCAGGGTCATCCCGATGAAGCCGACCGTCGCCGAGAACAGCGCGCCGACCAGGAAGAACAGCGCCCGGCCGATGCGGGTCCCGAGGCCGCCGTCGTGCACGGGGAGCACCAGCAGGAGCAGGAAGACGATGACCGCGAAGACGCCGAGGGTCTTGAACTGTCTGCGCAGGTACGCCGCCGCACCCTCCTGCACCGCCTGCGCGATCTCGCGCATCGTCGGAGTGCCCTGGTCGGCCGCCATGACGGCGCGGACCAGGTAGGCCGCGAAGGCGAGAGCGGCGAGCGAGACGGCGAGGACGATCGCTACCAGCACGACGTCCCCGCCGGAGAGTGCACTGTCCGGCATGTGTTTCCTCCCAGCGGTCGGCTGCCCCGGGGCACACTCGCTCCGGTCGGCGGAGGTACGTGTCCAGCACGCACGGGCCTGCACGGCTGGTGTCGCCGGAGTGTAAGGGAGATCACACCCGGTACCGGTAGTCCGGCGACCGGCCGAGTTCGGGCACCGGGAGCCAGCGCGACGTCACCTGCAGGTGTGACAGTTGGGGGGTGACCGCGCTACACCCGGTCCGGTCGGCTCCCCCTCCCGGCACGGACCCTCTTCCCCAGGGTGGGTCGCCCTCCCCCGCCGGCGCGCCGCTGCCGGGTGCCGAGCTGCTGGACGCCGTCCTCTCCGGGACACCGGAGGAGGAGCAGCCGGTCACCCACGTGCACCGGATGCCGGTTCGGGACAGCCGCACCCTGCCGTGGCCCGCGTGGGTCAGCCCGGAGCTGCGCGCGCGGCTCGAGGCCCAGGGCGTGTCGGCACCGTGGCGGCACCAGGTGGAGGCCGCGCAGCTCGCCCGCGACGGCTCGCACGTGGTCGTGGCCACGGGGACGGCGTCGGGCAAGTCGCTGGCCTACCAGGTGCCGGCGCTGACCCGGCTCGCCGAGGACCCCCGCGCCTGCGTCCTCTACCTCGCCCCGACCAAGGCCCTCGCCCGCGACCAGCTGGCGTCGGTGGCCGAGCTGGCCGACCCGTCGGTGCGCCCCGCGGCCTACGACGGCGACACCCCGATGGAGGAGCGGGAGTGGGTGCGGCGGCACTCGCGCTGGATCGTGACCAACCCCGACATGCTCCACCGCGGTGTGCTGCCCGCCCACCAGAAGTGGTCGAGCACCCTGCGCCGACTGGCCTACGTCGTCGTCGACGAGTGCCACGCCTACCGCGGCGTCTTCGGCTCGCACGTCGGCCACGTGCTGCGCCGGCTGCGGCGGATCTGCCGCCGCTACGGCGCCGACCCGGTGTTCCTGCTGGCCTCCGCGACGGTCGCCGAACCGGCCGCCGCGGCCACCCGCCTGGTCGGCGCCCCGGTCGTCGCCGTGACCGAGGACGGGTCGCCGCGGCCCGGGGCGACCTTCGCGCTGTGGGAGCCGCCGCTGACCGAGCGCACCGGCGAGCACGGCGCCCCGCTGCGCCGCTCGGCTGCCGCCGACACCGCCACCCTGCTGGGCGACCTGGTCGAGCGCGGCGCCCGGACACTGGCGTTCGTCCGGTCGCGGCGCAGCGCGGAGTCGGTCGCCGAGCAGGCCCGACACGTGCTGCGCGACCGGGGCCGCACCGACCTCGCCCGCCGGGTCGACTCCTACCGCGGTGGCTACCTGCCCGAGGAGCGGCGGGAGCTGGAGCGGGCCCTGTCGGCGGGCGAGCTGCTCGGCGTGGCCACCACCAACGCCCTCGAGCTGGGCATCGACATCGCCGGGCTGGACGCGGTCGTGCTCGCCGGCTACCCCGGGACGCTGGCCTCGCTGTGGCAGCAGGCCGGCCGGGCGGGGCGGGCGCAGCGGGAGTCCCTGGTGGTCTTCGTCGCCCGCGACGATCCGCTGGACCACTACCTCGCCCACCACCCCCGCGCGGTGTTCGGGCGGCCGGTGGAGGCCACGGTCACCGACCCCACCAACCCCTACGTGCTGGGGCCTCAGCTGTGCTGCGCGGCCGCCGAACTGCCGCTGGTCCCCGAGGACCTGGCCGACTTCGGGGGCGCGGCGGCCGCGGCGCGGGTCGAGGAGCTCGTCGCCGAGGGCTCGCTGCGCCGTCGTCCCACCGGCTGGTACTGGGCCGGACGGGGCCGGCCGGACGTCGACATCCGGGGCAGCGGTCTGGCGCCGGTGACGATCATCGAGGGCGACACCGGCCGGCTGCTCGGCACCGTGGACGGCGACGCCGCGCACGCGACCGTGCACACCGGCGCGGTCTACGTGCACCGCGGCGAGACCTACGTCGTCGACGAGTTCGACGTGGACGAGGCCGTCGCGGTCGTGCACCCGGAGAGCCCCGACTGGACGACGGTGGCGCGCGACGTCACCGACCTCGCGATCGTGTCCACCGACCGGTCGCGGTCGCTGGGCACGGTCACCGCGCACACCGGCGTCGTCGACGTGACCAACCAGGT
>DASQXT010000574.1:0-11502 GCA_035639575.1 Geodermatophilus sp. | reverse complement strand
TCGACCGCTACCGCGAGGGGCGGGTCTTCGTCGCCGGCGACGCCGCGCACCTGCACCCGCCCGCGGGCGGGCAGGGGATGAACACCGGCATCCAGGACGCCTGGAACCTCGGCTGGAAGCTCGCCCTCGCCGTCCGCGGGCTGGCCTCCCCCGGACTGCTGGACAGCTACGAGGCCGAGCGCCGGCCCGCCGGGAAGATGATCGTCGACCGGGCCGTGGCCATCGCGTTCACCGACGAGATGGACATGGAGGACGAGAAGGCGCAGTTCCTGCTCGAGATGCAGATGACCATGAACTACGCCGGCAGCCCGCTGGTCGGCGAGACGGCCCCCGGCGGCTTCCCCGCCGGACCGGAGCCCGGGCACCGCGCGCCGGACGTCCACGGGCTGCGGCGCTTCGGCGTCGCGCACCCGCTGCGGCTGTTCGACCTCACCCGCGGCACCCGCTCCACGCTGCTGCTGTCGGCCGACGCCACCGCGTCGGAGGAGCAGGTGTCGGCCCTGGAGAAGCTGGCCGTGGCCGTGCGGCAGCAGACCCGCGGCGAGGTGGGGGCCTACCTGGTCGCCGCCCCCGACGCCCGGCTGCCGCTGCTCGTCGACCTGCCCGTCGTCCGCGACGCCGAGGGCACCTTCGCCTCCGCCTACGGCACCGCGGGCGCGGGGACAGCGGCCTACCTGGTCCGCCCCGACGGCCACGTCGGCTTCCGCAGCCGCCCGCTCGACGAGGACGCCCTCCTCGACCACCTGGCCGGGGTCTTCGCGCAGTGACCGGCCCAGCAACCGGCCTGGCTGCGGTGCACCCCCGACCGAGCGCACCCGAGATCGCCCCACCCCCGAGGGAGACGACATGACCCAGACCGCACAGCCGGCCCCGGCCGCACCCCCGGACGACGTGGTCCCCGGTCAGGAGATCTACACGCCGGAGTTCCGCGCCGACCCGTACCCGGTCTACGCCCGGCTGCGCGCCGAGCGCCCGGTGGTCAAGGTGCGGACGCCGCGCTTCGACTCGTTCCTGGTCACCCGCTACGAGGACGCCCGGGCGGCGCTGTCGGACCCGCGGCTGTCCAAGGACCTGTACCGCGCCGGGGACACCTACCTCGCGGTGTTCGGCGAGAAGGCGCGGCAGATCAACACCAACATGCTCAACTCCGACCCGCCCGAGCACAGCCGGCTGCGCCGCCTGGTGACGCAGGCGTTCACGCCGCGGCGGATCGAGGCGATGCGCCCGCGCGTCGAGGAGATCGTCGAGGGGCTGCTCGACCGGATGGCGCCGCGCGGGGAGACCGAGTTCGTCGACGAGTTCGCCCTGCGGCTGCCGCTGGCGGTGATCGGTCACCTGCTCGGCATCCCCGAGGCCGACCACGAGGAGATCCTGGCCGGCACCCAGGTCATCCGGACGGTCGGCACCGGCGGGCGCAGCCCCCAGGAGGACCGGGCGGCCATCGGGCAGGCGCAGGAGCGGCTGCACGCCTACTTCAGCGGCCTGGTGGCGGCCAAGCGCCGGGAGCCCGGCGAGGACCTGGTGAGCGCCCTGATCGCCGCCCGCGACGGGGACGGCCGGCTGTCGGAGGCGGAGCTGGTGTCCACCTGCTTCCTGCTGCTGTTCGCCGGCTACCAGACCACCTCGGACTTCCTC
This sequence comes from Geodermatophilus sp., assembly GCA_035639575.1. Taxonomy (GTDB): domain Bacteria; phylum Actinomycetota; class Actinomycetes; order Mycobacteriales; family Geodermatophilaceae; genus Geodermatophilus. The sequence continues at coordinate 9,867 of DASQXT010000574.1, read as the reverse complement.
GGCAACGCCGTGGTCGCGCTGCTGACCCACCCCGAGGAGATGCAGCGGCTGCTGGACGACCCCGGCCTGGTGCCCGACGCCGTGGAGGAGCTGCTGCGCTTCGACGGCTCGGTCCCGGTGTCGAGCTTCCGGTTCGCCACCGAGGACCTCGAGATCGGCGGCGTGCCGATCCCCGAGGGCTCGATCGTCACGATCGTGCTCAGCGCGGCCAACCACGACCCCGCGCTCGTGCCCGACCCGGACGCGCTGGACCTGCGCCGGGGCCAGACGCAGCACATGTCGTTCGGCCACGGCATCCACTACTGCCTGGGCACCGCTCTCGCCCGGCTCGAGGCGACGACCGCCCTGCGGCGGATCCTCGTCCGCCTGCCCGACCTGCGCCTCGACGTCCCCGTCGAGGAGCTGCAGTGGCTCCCGGCTGCCTCGGCCTTCCGTGGGCTGCTCGAGCTGCCGCTCCGCTTCACCCCCACTCCCACCCCTGGAGGCCCCCGATGACCCAGACGACACCCGTGGGCGACCCCGAGGCCACGACCTCGGCCGACCCCGCGGCCGACGCCTCGACGACCCCCACGGAACCGCCCTGGGCGAACGACACCGTCGAGTTCGCGAACACCGCCTCGGCGCCCGCGACCTGGTACGGGGGCACCTGGCGCCCGTTCCGCAACGTCATCGTCTGCCGGATGGCGCCCGGCAGCGAGGACAAGGTCGGGCCGGTGTTCGCCTACTACGACCGGACCACCCGGCCGCAGGACCTCGGCGTCGTCGGGCGGGTCCTGCTCTCGTACGAGGGCCTCTACCTGCACGTCATCGAGCGCAAGGAGGACCCGGAGGTCTCCGGCCAGCGTCGCGGCCTGCCGGCGTTCCAGGCGATCGCCGAGGCCATCGACCCCTACGTGACGCCCTACCCGAGCTACTGGCAGAACCCGTCGCACTCGGTGGCGAAGCACTTCTACTCGTGGGTGCCCGAGGGCGAGGTCTCCCCCGACCGGGAGATGACCGTCATCGTCCAGCGGATGAAGCCGGGCAGCGAGGAGGACATCGCGCGGGTGTTCGCGGAGTCCGACGCGGGTGGGCTGCCGACGGAGACCGGCGTCACCGGCCGCTGGCTGTACTCGATGGAGGACGTGTTCGTGCACCTCCTCGAGCAGGACGTCGAGAAGGCCGCGGCCGTGCGGGGGAACCACGAGTCGATGCGGCCGGCCTTCGCGAAGGTGATGGCGGACCTCGCCCCCTACGTCAGCCCGTACCGTCCGGAGACGTGGCGCGGCCCGGGCGACTCGGTCGCCCGGGTGTTCCACCGCTGGACGGCTCCGGACTGGCAGCCCGAGGGCTGAGGGCCGGACACCGACGATGACCCTGCGCGGGATCACCACACTCATCTACCTCGTCGACGACGTGGCCGCGGCCACTGACTGGTACACCGACCTCCTGGGCGCGGGCCCGTTCTTCACCCGGCCCGGGCCCGGTGGGCGCGTCCAGTACGCCAAGTTCGCCGTCGGCGACTCGGGGGCCGAGCTCGCCATCGCCGACCGTGCCAAGGCCCCGCCCGGCACCGTGGCCGGACCGGGCGGCGTGATCGTGCACTGGCGGGTCGACGACATCGAGGCCACCCTCGCCCGCCTGCAGGAGATGGGTGCGAAGGAGTACCAGGGGCGCACGCCCCACGGGCCGTTCGTCACCGCGGTCGTCATCGACCCCTTCGACAACCTGCTCGGCGTGCAGGGGCTCGCGGCCACCCCGCACTACTCCGACGACCGCGACTGCGCCCGGGTCACCACCACCTGACCGACACCGTCGGCCGCCGGCCCAGGAGCGACCCCGGGCCGGCGGCCGCCCTCTGCCCTGTCCGTGCCATCGGGCAGGGGCGCCCCCCACCCCCCGTACGACCCGCCACCGGCGCGCGCCGGCCCTCGGCGCGCGCCCTCCGCAGATCGCCAGGAGGACTGCCCGATGCGCGCGTACACCCCGACCCGCCGCGCCCTGCACCTGCTCACCGCCGCGGGCGCCATGACGGTCGCCCTCACCGCCACCGGCGAGTCGGTCGCCCACGCGGCGTCCGCGAAACAGGACTACAAGGACTACGCGGCGAGCCAGTTCAGGAGCGCTGCCCAGTTCGACTGCCTCGACCAGCTGTGGGAGGCCGAGAGCAACTGGAGCCCCACGGCGCAGAACCCGACGAGCAGCGCGTACGGCATCGCGCAGTTCATCAACGCCACCTGGGCCACCACCGGCATCGAGAAGACGTCGGACCCGTACCTGCAGATCGACGCGGGCCTCATCTACATCGACGCGCGCTACGACACCGCCTGCAACGCCTGGGACTTCTGGCAGGCCAACAACTGGTACTGACGCACCGACGACGAGGGCCCTTCCCCGTGCGGGAGGGGCCCTCGTCGTGCACCGAGGTTCAGGCGGCGACGGTCTCCATCGCCTCGGCGGTGAGCTCCACCGACCGCAGCCGGCCCTCCACCCCGGGGAACTGGTGGGCGACGATCAGTTCGTCGGCGTCGGCCGCCCGCGCGAAGTCGGTCAGGTACCCGCGCACCTCGGCGGGCGTGCCGACGGCGGTGTGCGTGAGCATCGTGTCGACGTGCCGCCCCGCGCCGCCGTCGAGCAGCAGCTGCGCCTCGTCGTCCGACAGCTGCCTGCCCCGGCCGAACAGGCCGACGGCCAACGTCCGGCGGACGGCGGCGTACGCCGCCTCCGCGGCCTCGCGGCTGTCGGCCGCGATCGCGTTGACCCCGGCGATCACGTACGGCCGGTCGAGCTGCTCCGACGGCGTGAACTCGCGGCGGTAGGCCTCGACCGCGGGCTCCAGCATGGCCGGCGCGAAGTGCGAGGCGAAGGCGTACGGCAGGCCCAGCGCGGCGGCGAGCGTCGCGCCGAACATCGACGAGCCCAGGATGTACAGCGGCACGTTCGAGCCCTTGCCGGGGACCGCGTCGACGCCGGGCACCCGGGTCTGGCCGGCCAGGTAGCCCTGCAGCTCCAGCACGTCCTGCGGGAAGCGGTCGGCCGAGCGCGGGTCGCGGCGCAGCGCGTACGTGGTGTTCTGGTCCGAGCCCGGCGCCCGGCCCAGCCCCAGGTCGATGCGGCCCGGGTGGACGGCCTCGAGGGTGCCGAACTGCTCGGCGATCGTCAGCGGCGAGTGGTTGGGCAGCATGACGCCGCCGGCGCCCAGCCGGATGGACGACGTGTGCGCGCCGACGTGCGCGATGAGCACGCTGGTCGCCGAGGAGGCGATGGTCGGCATGTTGTGGTGCTCGGCGTACCAGACGCGGCGGTAGCCGGCCTGCTCCGCGCGCTGGGCCAGCGCGACGCTCGCCGCGATGCTCTCGCCCGGCGTCTGGCCCTTCACGATCGGCGCCAGGTCGAGGACGGACAACGGGATGCTCATGTGCTCGGGACTCCTCCGCTGGTGTTGTCATGCGCAACCACCGCCGTCCCGCCTCCCTTCCCCGTCGGCCGGAGGACGTCGGCCGCGGTCCCACGGCTCCTCGCGGACGATCAGGGGTCCGCCAGCCACGCCAGCACGCGGCCCTGCGACCAGCTGCGGCCGACGGCCTCGGCCCGCAGCGCCGACCGGTCGACCACCGCCACGCCGATGGTGCTGTGGCCGGAGGCGCGGCGATCACCGAGTGTCGGGATCGCCGGCGCGACCCCGACCCCCTCGGCCGACACCCACGCCACCGCCCGGCCGGCCGCCGCGTCGTCGAGGCGGTGCAGGAAGCGCAGGCGGTCCTCGAGCGGGACGTGCGACAGCGCCCACGTCGTGGTGACGACAGGGAGGGCGTCCGCGGGGACCCGGGCGACGGCGTCGGGCAGCACCTCGACGGCGGTCCCCCGCAGCAGCAGCGGAGGAGCCGTCACCGCCAGCGCCAGCTCCGCGTCGAGCCTCGCGGTGCGGTCGGGCTGGTCCGGCGGGAGGCAGGCCCGCACCCACCGGGCGTCGTCCGGGTCGGTCACGTCGACCGGATCGCGGTCGACGACGACGCGGGCGACGACCTCGGGGACCGCCCGCGTCGGGACGGGCCGGTCGCCCACGACCGACGCGGACAGCTGCACGGGGGACGACGGGGCGCCCAGCGGCTGCGCGGTGCCGTACGTGATGCCGACGCGGTCGACGGTGAGGTTGAGCCCGGCCGAGCGACCCACGTCGACCAGCCCGACCGCGTCCGCGCCCGCCCGGCGCGCCGCCTCGGCGACGGCCGGGTACAGCACGGGCTGTCGTCCGGTCTCGTCGGTCGGCGTCCGCCGGCGCACGGCGATGGCCACGACCGCGTCGGTCATCCGCAGCAGCGTGTCGACCGCCGCGGCGGCGGCAGCGTCGCCGTCCCCGGCGGCGAAGGCCGCGGCGAGCGCGGGGGCGCGCCCGGCCAGGGCGAGGTCGTGCAGCGCGGCGAGGACCAGGCCGGGGTGGCGCTTGCGCGCCGGCGCCGCCTCGAGGGCGCGCAGAGCCTCGTCGGACTCGCTCAGGGCGACGGCGACGCGCTCGTACAGCGGCGACGTCCCGGCGGCGTCGACCGCACCGGCGTGCCGGTAGACCTCGGCGAGCGTGCGGGCCCTAGCCACGGAGGACGGGGCTCGGCGCCAGCACCCCGGCGATCCTGCCACCCCGGCAGCACGTCAGGCGGCCAGCGCGGGCTCGCGGTCGCCGGCGGCCACGAGCGCGGCGTAGCGGCCGCCGCGGGTGACCAGCTCGTCGTGCGTGCCGTCCTCGACGACCCGGCCGGCGTCGAGGACGGCGATCCGGTCGGCGTGCCGCACGGTGGAGAGCCGGTGCGCGATGGTGATCGTCGTCCGGCCCCGGCTGGCCTCGTCGAGCGCGGCCTGCACGGCCCGCTCGGTGCCGGTGTCCAGCGCACTGGTGGCCTCGTCGAGCACCAGCACGCGCGGGTCGCGCAGCAGCGTCCGGGCGATGGCGAGCCGCTGCTTCTCCCCGCCGGAGAACCGGTGTCCGCGGGCGCCGACGACGGTGTCGTAGCCGTCGGGCAGCGCGGTGATCACGTCGTGCACCTGGGCGCGGCGGGCAGCGTCCTCGAGCTCGGCGTCGGTCGCGTCGGGCCGGGCGTGCCGCAGGTTCTCCCGGACGGTCGTGTGCAGCAGGTAGGTCTCCTGCGCGACGACCCCGACCACCCGCGACAGCGTGGCCAGCGAGAGGTCGCGCAGGTCGACGCCGTCGATGGTCACGCGGCCGGCGGTCGGGTCGGCCAGCCGGGCGACCAGCGAGGCCAGCGTGCTCTTGCCCGAGCCGGTCCGGCCCACCAGCGCCAGCGTCGTCCCCGCGGGGATCGTCAGGTCCACGTCGGCCAGCGCCGGCCGGTGCCCGTCGGGATAGGTGAACGAGACGCCCTCCAGCGCCACGTCGCCGTGCACGCGGGCCGGGTCCAGCGGCACGGGGTCGGCCGGGTCGTCGACCTCCACCGGCAGGTCGAGGTACTCGAACACCCGGCTGAACAGCGCCATCGAGGCGGTCACCTGCACGCCGACGTCCAGCAGGCCCATGAGCGGGCGGAACAGCGTGCCCTGCAGCGCGGTGAAGGCGACCAGCGTGCCGATCGTCATCCCGCCGGAGGTCACCGGCAGGCCCGCGGCCAGGTAGATCAGCGCCGGGATGCCGGCGAAGACGATGCTCATCGTGGCCATGCGCCACCGCCCGGCCAGCTGCGCGCGGACCTCGAGGCCCACGAGGTCCCCGGAGGTGTCGGCGAAGCGCCGCGACTGGGCGGGGCCCGCACCGAGGGTCTTGCCGAGCAGCACACCGCTGACGCTGAGCCCCTCCTCGACCTGGGCGTGCAGGTCGGCCAGGTGGCGCTGGCGCTGCGCGGTGACCGCGCGGCGCATCCGCGCGACCCTGCGGGTGAGCACCACCGCCGGCGGCAGGACGAGCAGCGAGAGCAGCGACAGCCGCCACGACAGCGCGACCATCGCCACGACCGTGCCGACGACGGTGGTCGCGTTGGACGCCAGGGACGTCGCCGTCGAGGTCACCACCGACTGCATGCCGGCGATGTCGTGGGTCAGCCGCGACTGCACCTCACCGCCGCGCGTGCGGGTGAAGAAGCCCAGCGACTGGCGCTGCAGGTGGCTGAACACCGAGGTCCGCAGCCCGTGCATGACCCGCTGCCCGACCGTCGTGGACAGCCAGGTCTGCACCACGCCGAGGACGGCGGTGGTGGCGGCGACGGCGAGCATGCCGAGGACCGCCCACACGAGCAGCCGCACGTCCTGCCGCGGCAGCGCCCCGTCGATGACGAGCCTGACCAGGAACGGCGTCGCCAGCGCCACCCCGGACGAGGCGACGATGAGCACCACGACCGTGGCGACCTGCCAGCGGAAGGGTGTGAACAGCGCGGTCACCCGGCGCAGCGGCACCGGGTTGCGCTCGAGCTGGGCCCGGTCGGCCGGGTCGGCGGTGCGGCCCGGCCGCCCGCCTGGTCCTCTGGAGTCGTCGATCGCGACCACCTCCCGTGTCAGATGCTGAGGTTACCTCACCATGAGGCAACCACGCGACCGCCGGTAGGATTCCCCGCATGCCGGACGACGACGCCGAGACCCTGGGCGAGCTGCTCGTGCGGGTCACCCGCGGGCAGCGCCGGCGGTGGCGGGAGGCGCTGGCCCCCTGGGACCTCTCCCCGCACCACGTCCGCGCCCTGCGGGTGGTCACCGACCGGTCCGGTACCCGTCTCTCCGAGCTCGCCGAGGCGCTGCACATCGCGCCGCGCTCGGCCACCGAGGTCGCCGACGCGCTGCAGGCCCGCGGGCTGGTCGAGCGGACGCCCGACCCCACCGACCGGCGGGCCGTGGTGCTCACCCCCACCGAGGAGGGACGGCGGGTCCAGGCCGAGATCGCCGCCGCCCGCGCCGCCGACAACCGGGACCTGTTCGCCCGGCTCGACGCCGACGACCGCGCCACCCTGGCCCGGATCCTGCGCACCCTCGCGGAAGGGTGAGGGAGGACTGCTGCCCCGCCGACCGGACCCGTCGTCGCATCCTCCGCAGGCCCGGCGCGGCGCCCAGGACGGGGCCGCGGCGGGACCCTCCCGGGGTCGGCCTGCCGTCCCGCCGCGGCGGACGCGTGTTCCGCGGAGCTCAGGCGCTGAGTGCCACGGCACTCAGCGCCTGAGCCCCCCGGGGGACAGGTGTCGCGCCCCCCGACTGCGCCGTCGAGAGCCGGGGACACGGTGTCCGACGGGCCACCCGTCGCCGTCCGCGCGTGCCACGATCGGGGCGTGATCGAGCCGGTGCACCCCGACGAGCTGCGCGTGTCGGACCCCGAGCGGGCCGCCGTCCAGGAGCGCCTGCGCCGCGCGGTCGCCGCGGGGCAGCTGGACCTGCACGAGTTCGACACCCGCGTGCAGTCGGTCTGGGCCGCCCGCACCCGCGGCGAGCTCGCCCGGGTGACCCGCGACCTGCCCGAGCCGCCACCGGCGCCGCCGTCCCCGCCACCGCCGGGGCAGCGGTTCTCCGACGACGACGCCGGCACCGCGATGCGGGTGCTGACGATCGTCTGGGCGAGCGTCACCGCGGTGAACTTCGTGGTGTGGGGGCTGGTCTCCTTCACCAACGAGGGAGGCGTGTACCCGTGGTGGATCTGGCTGAGCGTCCCGGGCGCCGCCCTGCTCGTCCTGTACGTCGTCGGCATCGGCCGCCCGCGGCGCTGACGTGGCCGATCCGCTGACCCGCCGGCAGGTCCTCGACCTGCGCGCGCACGCCCAGCAGATCGGCCGGCCCTCCGGCGACCCGGCCGGCACCGCCGTCCTCGACCTCGGGGTGCAGGACACCGGGCCGGACGGCGGGCTGTGGGCGCTCGCGCTGCGCGGCCTGGACACCGCGGCCCTGGACGGCGACGAGCTGGCGACCGCGTGGACCCTCCGCGGCGCCCCGCACCTGTACCGGCGGGCCGACCTGCCCGGGGTCGCCGCGGCCACCGCTCCCTTCTCCGACGCCGACGCGGGCAAGCGCATCTACGACGCCTCCAAGCCGCTGAAGGCCGCGGGCATCGGCAACCTGGAGGCGCTCGACGCCGTCGCCGACGCCATGCGGTCGCTGGTCACGGCGCCGATGGTCAAGGGTGAGGTGTCCACGCGGCTGACCGCGATCGTGCCCGAGCCGCACCTGCGGTTCTGCCGGCCGTGCGACGCCACGCACCTGTACGAGATGCCGTTCCGGCTGGCCGCGCTGCGCGCCGGGCTGGAGCTGGAGCCGGGGACCTCCCCGCCGGTGCTGCGCCCGGTCCCCGGCCTGACGCCCGCCGCCACGGTGCCACCGCACCTGGACGTCGTCCGCGGCTACCTGCGGCTGCTCGGCCCGGCGACGCCGAAGCTCGTCGCCGGCTACCTGGACGCACCGGTCACGGACGTGCAGGCTCGCTGGCCCGACGACGCCGTCGAGGTGTCGGTGGACGGCGAGCGGCGCTGGCTGCTGGCCGAGGACGCCGACCGGGTCGACGACGTCCCGCCCGCGGCCGGGGTGTTCCTGCTCGGCCCGTTCGACCCGTTCCTGCAGGCCCGCGACCGCCCGCTGCTGGTCGACGACCCCGCCCGGGCCAAGGCGCTGTGGCCGGTGCTCGGCCGGCCCGGCGCGGTGCTGGCCGACGGCGAGGTCGCGGGCACCTGGCGCCCGCGCAAGGCCGGCTCGTCGCTGACCGTGGCGGTCGAGCTGTGGACGCCGGTGCTGCGGGAGGCGGTCACCGAGGCCGCCGAGCGACTGGCTGCCTACCGCGGGGTACTGCTCAAGGACGTCCACATCGACTGAGGAGGAGCCATGACCGGCCCCGACGACGCCTTCCTGGCCCCGGACGACGCCCTGCGCGGCTTCGACGACGACGACAGCGACGTCGAGTCCGGCACGGGCGGTGCCGAGCGCCCCGGCGCGGAGGACGTCGAGCGCCCGAACCCGGCCGGCGCCGCGGTCGAGGACGCCGGCCGCTCGACCGGCTCCCTGGACGGCGGGACCGAGGGGTAGCAGCCGCCCCGACGCGACACGGCTCGGCGGCAGGTCAGCGGCCCGCCGTCCTGGCAGGGTGCCCGCATGACCGCACCCGGGCACTCCCCGCCCGCCCGGCCCTGGACGGTGTGGACGCCGCTGGGCGTCGCCCTCGCCGTCGTGCTGTTCCTGGCGACCGTCGGCAGCCTCGGCGTCGGCTTCGGGGTGATGACGAGCTGCACCAACACGTACAGCTGCACCTCGACCGGGTGCGAGCCGTGCGCGACCACCAGCGCCTGGCTGACCGCCGGCTGGATCGGCCAGGGCGTGCTGCTGCTGGTCGCGGTGGCGCTCGTCGTCCTCGCCGCGCGTCACCGTCGGCCGGCCGCCGTCCGGGCGACGGCCCTGGTGCTGACCCCGCTCAGCGTCGCGATGAGCGTGGCCACGACCGCGCTGGCGACCGCCGCCGCCTGATGCTTCCCCGCGAGGTATCTCAGCCCTAAGGTACTTGCGCATGGAACCGCGCCGCGTCCGCATCGGCATCGACACCGGCGGCACCTTCACCGACGTCGTCGCCGTGGACGAGGCGACCGGCCGGACGACGACCACCAAGACGCCGTCCACCCCGGGCGACCCGGCGGAGGGCTTCCTCACCGGGGTCCGCAAGGTGCTCGGCCTGCTGGGGCTGGACGGCGGCGCGATCACCGCGGTCAGCCACGGGACGACGGTCGCGACCAACCAGCTGCTCGAGGGCAGACTCGACCGGATCGGCTTCATCACCACCGAGGGCTACGAGTCGGTGCTGGAGATCGCGCGGCAGTCGGTGCCCGACGGCTACGGCAACAGCTACTTCTGGGTCAAGCCGCCGCGGATCGTCCCCGCCGACCTGGTCCGCACCGTGCGCGGCCGGCTGGGCCCCCGCGGCGAGGAGGTGCGTCC
>DASQXT010000573.1:0-22459 GCA_035639575.1 Geodermatophilus sp. | reverse complement strand
TGCACGGCGGACTGCTCCGGCTGGGCGACGCGGAAGCCGCACGCCAGATCGCCGAGGAGCTGCGCCGCGAGCGCCCGGTCGACGGGGACGTCTACCTGTTCCTCGGCGAGAACCACGAGCTGGCGGGCGACCTCCGCGAGGCACACCGCTGGCTGACCATGGGGGCGCGGCGGACGCTCGACGACGTCGAGGACGGGGACGACCGCGCGGCTGAGGACGCCGCCGGTCTGCTCATGGCGCGGCTGCGCGTGCGCCACGCCCTCGACCTCCCGCTCGACGAGTACGACACGCTCGTCGCGTCCGCGTTGCTCAGCGAGCGCGACACCCCTGACTGACGGCGCTTGACGCCCGTGCGCCGGCGCGGTCGGCTGACCGCCATGACCGAGGAACCCACCGACGGCTGGCACCAGCCGCTGCGGCACATCCGGGCCGACGAGCTCACCGGCGACACCGGGCAGACCAGCGGCATGACGAGGCTGGAGGCGGTGTCGGCCACGACGGTCGGATCCCGGCGGGTGTGGATGGGCCAGACGCACGTCGCCCCGCGGACGTCGTCGGGCGACCACCACCACGGCGACTCCGAGACCGCCATCCACGTGCTGCGCGGCCACCCGGTCTTCGTCTTCGCGCAGGACGGCGAGGAGGTCCGGCTGGCCACCGGGCCCGGTGACTACGTCTTCGTCCCACCGCACACCCCGCACCGCGAGGAGAACCCGACCGACGAGGAGGCCGTGGTGGTCATCGCCCGCAGCAGCCAGGAAGCGATCGTGGTCAACCTGCCCGGGCTGACCTGACCCCCGGGCGACGTGGGACGGCGGAAGCCGGGGACGTACCCGTACCACTACACCCCGGGCGACGACCGGCGGTTCGCCGACAGCGGGGTCGGCGGCACCCTGCGGGTGCTGCACGGCCCCGGTCGGGGCATGGGACTTCCCGAGGGCGTCGCCTGCCGGGTCGAGGTGTTCGGTGCGGACGGCGCCCTGTGGGACGAGGCGAAGGCGCGCACGCCGAGCGGTCACAGTCCGAGGTAGACACGCAGCTGCCCTTCGATGCGGGTCATCTCGCTCGGCGCGAGCAGCCCGCGGCGCCGACGGCATCGGCCGCGAGCCACGGCCTGGACGCCGGTGACGTCGACGCAGCGACCGGCGTCGGCGCCCAGCGGGATGTGCGTGAGCGACGGCCCACTGGTCCCCGTGACCGGTAGGACGACGACGTGGCCGAGCTTGCTGTTGAGGGTGTTGACGCTGAGGACGACGGCCGGGTGTACCCCGAAACCGGGGAACGCGACGTCCCACACCTCACCGCGCAGCGGTTCGGGCAGGGCCACGGGTCAGGACGCGTCCGCGTCGTCCGGCTCGTCCGCCACCACGCCGATGGGCAGGGGTGGCTCCTCGTCGCCGTAGAACTCCTCCACGCTGCGCGCCATGCGCTCCTCTGCGGCCCGCTGGTGCAGCAACTGCAGCGCCGCCTTGACGATCTCGGTCCGACCGGAGAGTCCGAGGACCTCGGAATCCGCCTGCAGTTGGGCCGCCAGGTCCCGGCTGATGCGCGCCTGCCAGACCTCGGTGCCGCCCGAACCCACTGTCACGCGTACGACTATCTGTCGTACACATCGGTCGGTCAAGCGCCCCCCGCTGGACGCGGCAGAAGCGGGCAAACGAACTCGGCCGGCAGGCGCCCGACCCTCCTGACGGGGGCTGCGGGCGCCACTAGCGTCGTCCGATGCCGAAGCGCACGCACCGCAGGAAGCCCTCGTCGGGGCCGCGGAGCCGCCGGGACGGAGCTGCCCGCCAGGAACGGCGCAACCCGGACCTGATCGACGAGGTGGCCAGGGCGCTCGCCACCGGGGAGCCCCTCGACCTGCTCGCGTTGACCAGTTCGTTCCTGGCCGCCACCGATCCGAGGGAACGCCGTCTGTTCGGCGCCCAGGACGAACCCGCGCTGCCGCCGCGCGAGGAGATCGTCGACACCTTCTTCGAGCTCCCGCTGCCGGAGACCTCGGCCCTACTGACGGCGATCGCCGTCCTGACCGGGGACGACGTGCTGCGCTCCCGGGTCCGCCGGGAGGTCGCCGCCCGGGCGCACGTGCTCCCCCACTGGCTCGCCGAGCTGGACCGGGCACGGCCGCACGACCGCGTCCTGGAGATGACGGATGCACTGGGGGACGGCGAGAACCTCGTGCTCGGCGTGCGGCTGCCGGGTGGTCCGGAGCTGTCGCTCGCCGTCTACGTGGACCACAACCTCGGCACGGTCGCCAAGGACGGCTTCGTGGTCCCGGGCGCGCTGCCGGACCTCATCGAGCTGATGCGCAGCGAGAGCGGCGACCCCGACGTCACCTTCACCGAGTTCGACCCGGCCGACGCCCGGGCCCGGATCACCGAGGCGGTCGAGCACGGCGCGATGGTGTTCCCACCGCTGGAGAGCGACACCTGGCCGGCCTGCCGGCCGCTGGTCGAGTGGGCCGTCGGCCTGCTGCCGTCCGGCGGCCGCGGGTACGAGCGGCCGGAGTGGAGCGAGGCCGACCGGCAGGCCCTCGCCGAGCGCATCCTGGCCTCCCCGTTCGCCACCGGGCTGGACGATGCCGACTCCCGGGACCTGCTGGAGACGCTGCTGTGGTTCGGCACCGACTACGGCCCGGGCGACCCGCTGCGCTGGAGCCCGGTGGCCGTGGAGATTGTGCTGACCGACTGGATCCCGCGGAAGATCGTCGCTGACTTCCGCTATCTGGCGAAGGCGCCGGCCGTCCTGCGCGCGCTCGTCCGCTTCAGCCACGCGGAGCGCGGCATCCGCCCCGGGCTGACCGAGGAGACGCTCGCCGCCGTCGACGAGTGGGAGCCGGAGTACCAGGCGGCGATCCGCTCCCCGCGGCTGCAGGGCCCGGAGGCGCTGCTCGCTGCGGTCGGCGCGCTCGACCCGGAGGAGTACCTCGACTCCGTGGAGCTGGACGAGCTGCGGCGCGCGGTGGGTGGCGCGCGGGCCCTCGATGAGCTCGACGACGCGCCGCTGCCGGACGAGCCGTTCGCGGAGGAGCAGGTGCCGGCCGACGTCCGCGACCGGGTGGCCGAGGTGCGGGAGCTGGTCGACCGGTGCTGCGACGCGTTGCTCGACGTCGAGCACCGGACGGCGGCCCGCCGGCTGCTGGCCGCGGTCGCGGAGGGCGATCCGAGCATCTTCCGCCGCCGGGGCCGGGCGGAGACGGCGGCCGCGGCGATCGTCTGGCTGGTCGCGAAGGCCAACCGCCGCGTCGGGTACGGCGGCGACCTGGCGGCCAAGGACCTGCTGGGACACTTCGGGGTCGGCTCGGTGTCCCAGCGCAGCGAGCCGATGCTGGCGGCGATCGGCGTGAACCCCTACGACCGCGTCGAGCTGGAACTGGAGTCCCCGGCCTACCTGACCGCTGCCCGTCGCCGGCAGCTCATCGCCGAGCGGGACCGGCTGTCCGGGGCCACTCACGACGACGACCTCGACTGATCCGCTCGACCGCCCGACTGGAGCACTGCTGGCGCCGGCCCGGCGAGCGCGTCCCGCTCAGCGGTCAGGTGTCCGGAAGGTGCACCGCGGACCCGAAGCGTCGGCGAGCCTCCGGTCGAGGGTCCACAGCGGCGCGCCCAGCTCCTCGGCGAGGGCGACGAAGGCGGCGTCGTAGGCGGTCACCGTGGGGTGCAGCTCCCAGACCCGGTCGCCCAACGGCTCGAAGGGGAAGGTCGTCACGGGCAGCTGCAGGAGGTCGCGGTGCGCCAGCGCGGCGGCATCCCGCCCGAGTCGCCGGGCGAGGACCGCGCGCCGGAGCACGTTCGACACCTCGACGTACAGGTGGGCCGGCGCCGTCAGGACGCCGCCCCGGAGGCCGTCCCGCGCCCACGTGCCGTCGGGGCCGTCGTCCACCAGCGCGGCGACCACCGCGGAGGAGTCGACGACGATGGTCACGTGCGGTCGTGGTCGCGCAGGTCGAGGATCTCCGCCGCCGGCAGCCTGGTGCCCGTCGTCCGTACCCGGTGCTGCACCCGGTCCCACAGGTCGGCGGGGCTGGGCCGCCGGGCCAGCTCGGTCAGCTGGGCGCGGACGTACTCCTGCAACGACTGACCGGCGCGGGCCGCGCGGGCAGCCAGCTCGTCGCGCGTCTCCTCAGGGACGTCGCGAATGGTCATCGACACCGGCACGCATGCAGATTAGCAGCGCGAGCAGCGAACTGCTGCTGCCTCGCTAGCCGCGGGGGTTGAGCCGCGCGGTCAGCTTCTCGTTGGTATCATTCGTGATACCATGCCGGTCGTGGCCATGACCCTCCGCTTGGACGAGCAGGAGACCGAGGCACTGCGCCGCAGGGCCGAGCTCGAGGGCCGATCGATGCAGGAAGTGGCCCGCCAGGCGGTCCGGGACTACATCGAGCGCACCAGCAAGCGGGAGCTGCTCGATCGGGTGCTCGACCGGGAACTACCCCGCTACGCCGAAGCATTGGAGCGGCTCGGTCGTTGATCCACCTGGACCTCGACGACCTGCTGTACGTCGCGCAACGGACGCTGGGAGAGGTGCAGGTGCGCGACGTCGGCCTGCTGGACGCCGCGTGGGCCAGACCACGCTCCACGGCGTTCGGCACCGACGCCTACCCGTCGCTCCACGACAAGGCCGCGGCACTGCTGCACTCCCTGGCGCGGACCCAGCCCCTGGTCGACGGCAACAAGAGGCTGGCGCTGGCCGCGACCATCGCGTTCCACGGCGTCAACGGGGTGCGGCTGACCCTGTCCAACGACGAGGCCTACGACCTCGTGATGGCGGTCGCCGTGGGCGACCTGGACGACGTCGAGCGGATCGCCGAACGGCTGCGGTCCGGCACGGCGCCGTGGAGCTGACCGCACGGGACGGCGTCAGGAGCCCGGGGGCCTCGTAGGACGACACCGGGGGCAGGACCTGCGTGAGCGGCGCGGCGACGCCCCGCGTGGCGGTCACGCGGCCGGCTCCGGCCAGGGAGCGGCGCCCATCGCCGGTCGTTCAGCGATGGGATGCGGGTGGCGCCGGTGAGCCGCGCCGTGCCATGTCGGCGTCGGGCTCACTACCCCCCGCGCAGCGCGCCAAGCCGCTCCTGCAGGCGCTCGGCGCCGATCCATCCAGCTTCGCCCAGGGGTTGTCAGCCCTCGGCCCCTCGGACCACCTGACCGCTGCAACCCGAGCGGAGATCATCGCCGTACGGTGCCGTCTGCGCTGATTGCCTATGGCCGCTCCGCGGTCAAGCGGTTGTCTTGACCGCGGAGCGGCCATGGGGAATCAGTACACGCCGCCGTCGACGACGAGGGCCTGGCCGGTCATGTACGAGGAGCCGTCCGAGGCGAGGTACACCACGATGGGCGCGATCTCCTCGGGTGTGCCCTGCCTGCCCAGGGGGACGATCTGCTTGACGATGCGGTCCTGCTCCTCTCGCCCACCCATGAAGTCGATCGCGGGCTGGTTGAACGGCGTGTCGATCCAGCCAGGGCAGACGGCGTTCACCCGGATGTCGTCCGGGGCGAGCTCGGCTGCCAGCGCCTTGGTGAAGGCCACGATCGCCCCCTTGGAGGCCGAGTAGGCCGTCAGGCCTGCTCCGCCCTTCACGGCGGCGAGCGAGGCCATGTTGATGATGGAGCCACCGCCGGACTGGCGCAGGAGCGGGACGGCGTGCTTGACCCCGAAGAAGCACGAGCGCGGGTTGACCGCCATCAGCAGGTCCCACTGCTCCTGGTCGAACTCGGTGATCGGACCGGACCGTTGCGCCCCGGCGTTGTTGAAGAGGACGTCGAGGCCGCCGAGGGCCTCGGCGCCGTTCTCGATCAGCGCCTCGACGTCGCTCTCCCTGGTGACGTCGGTCCGCACGAAGTGCGCCGTCCCACCACCGTCCCGGATCTCCTCGACCGTGCGCCGGCCGGCGTCCTCGTTGACGTCGGCGACGACGACGCCCGCGCCTTCCTGGGCGAACAGCCGCGCGGTGACGGCGCCGATCCCGGTCGCCGCGCCGGTGACGATGGCTCTCTTGCCCTGGAGCTGCATCGCGTCCTACCCGGCCGAGGTCAGCGCCGCGGCCGCGGCCGTGGCGATCTCGTCGTCCTGGTCGACCGTGCCGCCGGCCACGCCGACCGCTCCCACGACGTCGCCACCGACCTCCAGGGGCCGTCCGCCGCCGAAGGTGACCAGTGGGCGGCTGTGGGTGTGCTCCAGCCCGAACAACGGCTGGCCCGGCTGGGTCAGCGGTCCGATGTCCTTGGTCGCCATGCGCATGGAGCAGGCGGTGTAGGCCTTCCCCATGGAGATCTCGGTGCTGGCGAGGAGCGCTCCGTCCTGCCGGGCGAAGGCCAGCAGCTCCCGCCCCGCGTCGACGACGGCGATGCTCGAGGGTGAACCGATCTCCGTGGCCCTGCGCAGCGCCGCCTCCAGTGCTGTGCGCGCCTGTTCGTACTGCAGTCCCATTCGCCTTCCCTCCGTCGTCGGGCGTTCCGCCGCCCGCCCGGGTGCAAGTGGTGTGCGCTCTCACTCCTGCGGCATGCCGGCGCGCACGTGGGTGCGTTCGCGAGAGACCAGCGCACGGTCGCGCTCCTTGAAGCGCCCGACCGTCTCGCGCGTGAAGAGGGCGATGAGGATCGCCGAGATGAGGGCGACGGCGACCATGAAGTACAGGCCGTAGTAGTACCCGGCTGCCTGGGTGAACCCGCCCCCGACCCCGATGAGCCAGCCGAGGACGAGCGGCGAGATACCACCGACGTAGAGGAAGAACAGCAGGATGGAGTTCGCCGTCCCCATTGCTCCCGGCTCCGCCGAGTCCGACCCGAACGCGTACAGGACCGGGAAGATCGCGTTCGTGGCCAACCCGGCGAACAGCTGGACGAAGATCAGCATCCCGATGCCCTCCGCCGAGTACCGGAGGAGGTACAACCCGACCGCCAACCAGACGAAGGCGATGACCAGGCTCGGCTTCCGCCCGATGTAGTCCGAGACGATCCCCCAGAAGATCTGGCCGATGCCGCCGGTGATCGTGAAGACGGCGCTGTAGGCAGCCGCCTGCGCGAAGCTGAAGCCGCCGACGAAGGCGATGTACTGCGGGAGCCAGAAACTGATGCCGGTGTAGATCATGATCCCGAACATCGAGGCCAGCGCGGGGACGAGGATGTTGGGGTTGGCCAGGCTGCGGCCCAGCGCGCCGGGCTCGGCGTGGTGCTGCTCCTCCCCCGCCCCTCCGGAGAGCGGCTTGGTCAGGCCCGCCGCAGTGGTGTCGCGCTCGAACGTCCGGTACCGGCCTGGGGTGCTGTACCACCACCAGCCGATCCAGATGGGGATCATCGCCAGCGGGATGATGAGGAACACGTAGCGCCAGTTCTCCGGGCCGAAGGCGGCCAGGATCGCGCCGGTGGCGATGGCGCCCAGACCGGTGCCCCAGGGATAGGCGGCGTGCTGGATGCCGAGCGCCAGTCCCCGCTTCTCCACCGGGAACCACTCGGCCATCGAGGTGACCTCGACGGCCTCCCCCGCGCCGCCGAAGGCGTTCTTGATCGCCTGCAGCACCACGACGTTCCAGACCGCGACCGTCAGGGCCTTGATCCCGGTGAGGATCGAGAACAGGAAGTAGCCCGCCGCCACGATGGCGTTGCGGTACTTCCGCGCCCAGCCGTGCCCGCCCTTGTCGAACCACGGCCCGGCCGGGATCGCCACCAGGGCGGTCGCCACCGTGACGATCGTGCTGATCACGCCGGCCTCGCCGGGGGTGAGGTCGAACTCCTGCACCATCGGCGGCAGCACGTAGTAGAAGATCTGGCGGGTGTTCGCGTTCATCGCGTAGACGAGCCACAGGAACACCAGGGCCCCGATCGCCGTCGCCGGGATGCGGAGACCGCGCTTCTTGCCCGGTTCCTGCGCAGGTCCGGCGACCGGCCTGCCCGTGTCAGTCATCGCCCCTGCCCCTTCCGCGTCGAGGTGGTCGTCCTCTTCCGCTCCTCCGGCCGTGCGCTCCGGGTCCCTGGGCCGTCGACCGGCCTCACGCCTGGACGCCGGCCTCCACTCGGGCGTGCTTGTTGCTGATGAGCCCCTCAGCGCACCGGAGGGCGAGCGCCCCGATGGTCGCGGTGGGGTTGTTGGCCCCGCCGCTGGTCATGGAGCTCCCGTCGCAGACCACCAGCCCGGGAACGCCCCAGGCGCGGTGCCAGGCGTCGACGACCGAGTTCTCCGGCGAGTCCCCCATCCGGCACGTGCCCATGAGGTGCCATCCCGGGCCGTCGTAGCCGTCGGCGACCGACTGGGCGTCCACCTTGCGGGCGCCGCTGGCCTCCGCGATCTCGTGCAGCCGCGCCGTCCCGAACTCCAGCAGCGTCCGGTCGTTGTCGCTCAGGGTGTACTGGCGACGGGCGGCCGGCAGCCCGCTGGAGTCGGTCACCTCCGGATCGAGCGTGATGCGGTTGTCCGACCTCGGCAGGTCGTCGACCTGGATCGCCGCGAAGACGTGCCGGTCGAAGCGCCGACCGAACTCCAGCCGGTGGTCGGGTCCCCAGGGCGTGGGATCCAGTCCCGTGGTCGCTCCGAGCGCGCTCACCGCCGGTCCCCAGCCGGCCCCGAAGGTGATGGTCATGCCGTTGACCGCACCCCGCGACAGGTCGGTCTGGTG
Organism: Geodermatophilus sp.; assembly: GCA_035639575.1. GTDB lineage: Bacteria > Actinomycetota > Actinomycetes > Mycobacteriales > Geodermatophilaceae > Geodermatophilus. Next base: position 13,845 of record DASQXT010000573.1, on the reverse strand, counting down.
GAACTCGTGGGTGAAGAGCCCGGCGCCCCACGGGCCCTTGTAGTGCTCCGTCGGCTCGTCGAACCAGATGTCGGCGAGCACGTAGGCGTGGGTGATGAGGTTGCGGCCCACCTGGTCGTGTTCGTTGGCGAGGCCCTCGGGGTGGCCGGGCCCGGCCGAGTTCAGCAGCAGGCGCGGGGAGCCGATGCCGTTGCAGGCGACGACGACGAGCGGCGCCTCGATGCGGTGCATGGTGCCGGTGTCGCGGTCGATGTAGTCGACCCCGTCGGCCGCGCCGGTCCGGTCGGTGGTGATCCGGGCGACCCGGGCGTTCGTGCGCAGGTCGAGCCCTCTCCGCATCGCCGGGAGGATGTAGGCCTGCGTGGCGGTCCCGAGCGAGCCCCGCGGGCACCCCGCCATGCAGAACCCGCAGTGGTTGCACGGCAGCCGGCCCCGGTACGGCTCCGAGATGATCGCGTTGTCCGCCGGCCACCAGTGCCAGCCGAGCTGGTCGAGCCCGGCCGCGATGAGGTCGTAGTAGCGCCCGTGCTTGAGCGGGGGGCACTGCCGCGGCTCGCGGGGCGGGTGGCTGGGATCCCCGGCGAGGCCGGAGATCCCGAAGCGCCGGTCGTTCTCCTCGTAGTACGGGACCAGGTCCTCGTGGCTGATCGGCCAGTCGATGGAGTTGGCCAGGCCGTGCTCGGTCCCGCGCCGGAACTCCGCCGGCTTCATGCGGTGCCAGAACCCGGCGTAGTGGTTGGTGCTCCCACCGACCGCGTTGAAGAGGAAGGGTCGGAACCCCTGCCCGGTGACGGGGTAGTCCTGGTCGAGCCGGCGCACGTTGGGGTCGAACGACCACTCGCGCGAGATCCCGAACTCCCAGTCCTCACGCAGGATGGCGTGGTCCACGTCGTGGACCCAGGGTCCCTGCTCGAGCAGGACCGCGCGCACCCCGCCGCTCTCCAGGAGCCGCGCCGCTATCGCCCCGCCCGCGACACCGGCCCCGACGATGACGACGTCGACCTGCTCAGCCGAGGACACGACGGACCTCCTCCGTCCGCTGGTAGGAGCCGCGCGGGTTCACCGGGACGGGCGCCTCCCGCTCGATGCGGTAGCCGAAGGGCTGGGGGGCGCCGTGGTAGTCCGAGCCCGCCTCCCGGAGCGCGTCGACCACGCTGCCGGAGGTGTAGTAGCCGTAGTAGACCCAGTTGCGCAGCTCCAGGAAGCCCACCGGGTCGTCGGTCTCCAGGCGCTGCAGCGCGGTGGTGATCGCGGCCGCGGACCGCGGCTCGATGCCCTCCAGGATCCGTTCCAGCGTGTCCCGCTCGGTGGCGTCGACCCGCTCGGAGACGAAACGCGTCACGAGGGAGGCCGCGGCCGGGAAGCCCGTCTCCGGCGGGATCATGACGTCCGCGATCCGGCCCAGCCGCTCGAGCAACTCCTCGGACATCGGCGCGTCGTGATGGCCCGGATATGACGGGTGCTCCATCTCCACCCGGGACGTGTGCTCGGCTGCCCCAGACATCCGGTCCTCCACGGTCTGCTCCTGGCGCCCTCAGCGGTCCGCGCCGACGGCGGACGGCACGGTCGCCTTGGGTGTCCGGCCGCCCGAGCGGCCGGCCGGGTCCCCGTACCGGGGAACGCGCTGCTGGTCCTCCGGCCCGCGGTCAGGCAGCGTCCTGGGCACGGTGCGCCGCGCGCTCGGGAGGCTCGCCGAGGCCCAGGCGGCGGCGCCGACCACGGAGGCGCAGAGGTCGTCGACCTGGGGTTCGAACCGCGCGGAGGGGACGCAGACGGCGATCGCGGCGGCGACCGGTCCGGGACAGGCCTCCTGCACGGCCGCGGCGACCCCTGAGACGCCGTCCCGGAACCCCTCCCGGTTGATCGCGTAGCCCTTCTGGCGGACCGAGCGGATCTCGGTCCACACGGCCTCGGACGTCACCCGCGAGTGCGGGGTGTGCTGGACCAGGCAGGAGGTGGCGAGGATCGCCTGGACCTCGTCGTGCGGGAGGTGCGCGAGCAGGGCCAGGCCCGACGAGACGGCGTGCAGGGGCATCAGCCGTCCCAATGGGTAGGTGCTGAGGACGGGACGGGTGCTGTCGAGCTTCTCGACGACGACCGCCTTGTCGCCGTCCCGCACCGCCAGGAGCACCGTCTCGCCCGTCTTCCGCCAGAGCCAGCGCATGGCCGGCATGCACGCCGAGGTCAGGGTCTCGGCGGCTCCGGGGGGCGCGGAGAGCTGGGCGGCGGTCGAGCCGAAGGAGTACCGGGCGGTGAGGGGGTCCTGCACCACGTAGCCCCGGGCGCGCAGCGTGCCGAGCATCCGGTGGACCGTGGCCTTGGACAACCCGAACTCCCGGCTCAGCCCGGTGACCGTCTGTGGCGCCGCGGTGCCGGCCAGGTACTCCAGGAGTGCCAGGGCCTGGTCGACCGACTTCAGCGTGCGGACCACACCGGGAGGGTCTGCTCGGGGCCGGTGTCCGTCAACACCGTTGCCTCATGGGGAACAGCGCCGTCCGGGAGAAGCCGCAGGTCGGCGTCGGAGCAACTGTCTGTTGCCCCTCCCGTGCGCTGCGGCACTCGTCCCGGCCGTCTCCCCCGGCCGGTCACCGCGGTACGAGGGCCAGCGGGCGGACCGGGGACCCGGTCACGCCCACCATCTTCAGCGGGAGGCACAGGAAGACGAACTCCCGCCTCCCGTCGGCCGCGAGCTGTTCGAGCAGGAGGTTCTCGAGGATGTAGATCCCGTGCCGCACGATGAGGACGACGTGACCGGGCAGCGTGCGGCCGTCCGGCCCGACCGGCCCGATGGGGTCCCAGGCCACGTTGTCGGCGCCCACGGCCAGCACGTCCCGCCCGGCCAGCCACTCCGATGCGGAGGTGGCGATGCCGGGGCCTCGGAGGTAGTCGACAGGGTCCCCCCACCGGTCCCCGTTGCCGGTGCGCACCAGGACGACGTCACCGGGGGTCACCTCGATCCGCTGCGCCTGTGCCGCGGCGGCCAGCTCGTCGCCGCCCACGAGCTCCCCGGGCGGTATCCGGTCCAGACCTCGGTGCCGCGCGACGTCGATGAGGACACCCCGGGCCAGGATCGGGCCGATGGTCTCCACGCCGAGCTCGGTGAAGCCCGTCGTGGACTGGACCCGGGCATCCACCCCCCGGCCGCCGAACATCCGCATGTCCTCGGCCTGGTGGCACAGCGCGTCGATGTGCGTGCCGGAGTGCTCCGCCATGACCACCACGCCGGAGGCGCTCGTCCGGGCCTCGAGTCCGCGCTCGTGACGCCGGTGCAGGAAGTAGAGGAAACCCGGCCGGTGCGCCGGGAAGGTCGGTGCCCCCTCGTAGCGCGGTTGCTCGAGGTCGTAGACGGTCGCGTCGCGGAGCGCGGTGAGCAGGGGGGCCACCGCGTCGCGGGGCATCAGGGCGAGCCCCTGCCGGCGTCCACGGCCTCCTCGGAGAGGGGCACGCCGGCTCGGCCCCAGTTGTCCGCGTCCACCTCGTGGACGACCACGTTGACCCGCTCGGGGTTCGAGCCGAGCACGTCGACCATCACGCTGGTCAGTTCCTGGATGAGCCGGCGCTTCTGCTGGCCGGTCCTCCCGGCGAGCATGTACACCTGGATCAGTGGCATGGGTCCCGTCCCGTCATCGGTCGGCCTGGCCGTCCTCCGTCCGCCGGTCCCGGAACCGGCGGCGCAGCGGCGTTCCCGGAGCGGCGAGGTCAGGGCGAGGGCGTCGGCCGGTAGATGGGGCCACGCCCGACCACCCGCTGCAGCATCGGGTCGGAGGCGTCCACCAGGTCCCGCTGCAGCCGCTGCGGGTCGTAGCGCTGTCCCGGGTAGCCGATGAGTGCGCGCACGCGCTCGTCGGTGTAGTAGGCGCCGGTCACCGTCGTCGCCAGGGCCTCGAACCCGGCGGGGTCGTCGCGCTGGAGGTCCCTGATCTGCTCGGCGGCGTCCGGACCGCTGCCGGCCTTCAGCACCCGCGACAGATCCGCCTCGAGGTCCGGCCGGACGCGCAGGACCCGGTCCAGTCCCTCGGCGGCGACGCCCACCTCGCTGGCGGCCGGCATCCCCTCCGCCGCCGGCACGAGGACGTCGGCGAGCGCGGCGAGGGCCGAGCGCTGCGCTGCGTCGATGGTCACGTCGGCACCTCCTGGTTGCGCCGCTCGGCGATGAGGTGGGTGACGCAGCGGAGCGCGACCGCGGCCAGCGTGGCGGTGGGGTTGGCCCCGGCCGACGTGGGGAAGACGCTGCCGTCGTACACGTAGAGATTCGGCACGTCGTGGGCCCGACCCCACTGGTCGACCACGGAGGTCGCGGGGTCCTCGCCCATCGTGCAGGTGCCCATCAGGTGCCAGCCGCAGTCGCGCATCAGCCGGGTGACGGCGGTCTTCTGCGCGCCGGCGGCCTCGTGGGCCTCCTGGGCCCGGGCCACGTGGAAGTCCAGCATCGCCCGGGTGTTGTCCGAGTTGCGGTACACGATCCTCGGCGCGGGGATCCCGTCCGAGTCGCGCAGCTCGGGGTCCAGCCTGACCTGGTTGGACTCCTCCGGGAGGTCCTCGGCGATGATCCCCCACTCGAAGCCGTGCCCGAACTCCTCGTGGAGGTTGCGGTGCAGCGCCGGGCCGAAGCGCTCCTCCAGGGGTGCGCCCCCGTAGCCCGACCGGAGCCCGAGCGGCCCTCCGGTGGGCATGACCTGCCACTTGGCACCACGCACGAAACCGCGTGACTCGTCGGTCTCGTAGAACTGCATGGACTGGATCATCTGGCCGGAGGGGCCGAGCCAGCTCTCCAGCGGGTCCTCGTAGAAGCCCACCACCGCCGCGTAGGGGTGCATCATCAACCGCTTGCCGACCAGCCCGGAGGAGTTGGCCAGGCCGTCGGGGAAGCGCGCGGACGTCGAGAGCAGCAGGAGGCGGGGCGTGCCCACGCCGTTGGCGCACACGATCACCACCTGGGCGTCCTGCCGGTGCTCGCGGCCGTCCCGGTCCACGTAGACCGCACCGGTGGCCCGGCCCTGGCCGTCCACGGTGATCTCCCGCACCCGGGCCCCGGTGACCAGCCGGGCTCCTGCCTCGGTGGCTCCCGGCCAGTGCGTGAGGTCGGTCGACGCTTTGGCGTGGTCCGGGCAGCCGGTCAGGCAGGTGCCGCGCAGGCCGCAGGCGCGGAGGTTCCCGTGGTCGCGGGACGCGATCGCGTTGGGGCCGGGCCACCAGTGCCATCCCAGCGCGTCCATCCCCTCGGCGGCCTTGCGGCCCATCCTGCCGATGGGGAGGGGCGGAAGGGGCATGGCGGCGCCGTCCGGATAGGCGGGATCCCCGCCGAGGCCGGAGACGGCGAACTCCTTCTCGACCTCCTGGTAGGAGGGCAGCAGGTCCTCGTACGTGAACGGCCAGTCGTCGGCGATGCCGTCGAGCGTGCGGACCCGGAAGTCCGACGGCAGCATGCGCACCCAGTGGGCCGCCCAGAGGATGGTGCTGCCGCCGACGCCGCTCCACATCAGCGGGTTGACGTCGGACTCGGACGTCTCGCAGGGGTAGTCCGCGGCCCGGCCGCGGACGTTCGGGTTCGGGTGCCAGGTCTTCGGGGCCAGCAGTTCCCACTCGAGCTTGTCGCCCGGGAACTCCCGGGGATCGGTGAAGCCGCCCTGCTCGAGGCAGACCACGTCGAAGCCGGCGCGGGCCAACCGCGCCGCCGCGACCGAGCCCGACGCGCCGGCTCCGATGATCACCACGTCGGCGACGCCGTCCGTGCCCGTTCCCCCATCGGCTCGGGTCATCAGCCCACCCTCCTCGCCCCCGGGAGCGCCTTCGACGGCGCAGGGTCAGCGGGTGTGCCGAGCGTAGGAGCCTGCGGGTGCCGCGCCAACGCCGTTGCCGATGGCGGAACACCGGACCGGATGGCGGGCGGCACGGTGCCCCGCACGCCCGGGAGGTGCGAGGGTGGCCGGCACCCCTGCCCCTCGCCGCGGCCGTACGCGCCCCCTCACGGGAGTCCCAGGAGACGTCGATGGAGACGGACCACTGCGTGATCGGTGGCGGCATCGTGGGGCTGGCCACCGCGATGGCCCTGCTCGAACGGCGCCCGGGGGCCGGCCTCGTCCTGCTCGAGAAGGAGCCGCGGCTCGCCCGGCACCAGACCGGCCACAACAGCGGCGTGATCCACTCGGGCATCTACTACCAGCCGGGCAGTGTCAAGGCGGAGCTGTGCCGCCGGGGCGCCGAGGCGACCAAGGCCTTCTGCGCCGACCACGGCATCCCCGTGGCGGCGCTGGGGAAGCTCCTGGTGGCGACCGACGCGCGGGACGCCGCGAGGATGGCCGGGCTCGAGGAGCGGGCGCGGCAGAACCGCATCGATGCGGTGCGGCTCACCGGGTCCGAACTCCGCGCCCTGGAGCCCCATGTCGCGGGCGTGGGGGCGCTGCTGGTCGAGGCGACCGCCAGCGTCGACTACACGCGGGTGTGCGCCGCCATGGAAGAGGTGGTGCGGGCTGCCGGCGGGCGGATCGAGCTGGGCGTCGAGGTCTCGGGCATCACCGAGTCCCCGACGGCGGTGTCGGTCGTCGGCACCGCCAGCGGGTCCGCGGAGCGCCGCTGGACCGCGCGCCGGCTCGTCGTCTGCGCCGGGCTGCAGTCCGACCGGCTGGCGCGGATGGCCGGGCTCGTGCCGGACGCGCGGATCGTGCCGTTCCGCGGGGAGTACTACCGGCTGCCGGACAGCCGGAGGGACCTCGTCCACCACCTGGTCTACCCGATCCCGGACCCCGACCTGCCGTTCCTCGGCGTGCACATCACCCCGATGGTCGACGGTCGCGTCACGGTGGGACCCAACGCCGTCCTGGGCCTGTCCCGCGAGGGGTACCGCAAGCTCTCGGTGTCCCCGCGGGACGTCTGGGACTACCTGTCCTTCCGGGGCTTCTGGCGGCTGGCCGCCCACAACGTCCGGACCGGGGCCGTCGAGGTCCGCAACTCGCTGGTCAAGCGCGGCTACCTCGGCGCCGTCCGCCGCTACTGCCCGGAGATCGGGCTCGCCGACCTGCTCCCCGAGGAGGCCGGGATCCGCGCGCAGGCAGTCCTGCCCGACGGGACGCTGGTCCACGACTTCCTGTTCACCGAGTCCGACCGGATGCTGCACGTCATCAACGCCCCGTCCCCGGCGGCGACGGCGGCCATCCCCATCGGGCAGATGATCGCCGACCGGTGCATCGCCGCCGGAGCGTGAGTCCCCGGCCGTTTGAGACGCACTCAGTCCAGCAGCCGGCGCGGCGCCTCGGCGGTCATGTAGCGGACCTCGTCGGCCGTGAAGCCCTCGGCGAGCATCCCCTCGACGAACAGCCGCAGCGCCTCCACGGGATGGGGGTTGATCGCCTGTCCCCCGTCGGTGGCGAGGTAGCAGGACGCCACGCCGACGGCCCGGATCAGGTCGGCGAGGTGACCCATCGTCTGCGGCGGGTCGATGATCGGCGTGACGAAGGCGTAGTGCATCTCGTTCATCGCCCCCAGCGCCGCGAGCTCGGCCATGTCCTCGGCACCGGCCCCGACGAAGGCGGCATGGGGATGGGTCACGACCAGGCGGTCGATCCCGATCTCGCGCGCGCGACGGAAGACCGCGAGGGCCTCGGCCGGCGACACGTGCCCGGAGCACAGGACCATGTCGTGCTGCCTGACCAGCTGCAGGACCTCCTCCACCTCGGGCTCCAGGCCGCCGTCCTCGGTCGTGACGACGATGCCCTCGCTGTCGAGCGGGGACTTGTCCCGCAGGACCGGGACGTTGTCGGCGTGGGCCAGGAAGTGGCGCGCGGCGAGCGTGGGGAGCCACACGATCCGGCCGCCCTGCCGGGCCGACTCCTGGACCGCATGGGGGTTCAGCCCGCCCACCGGGTAGTTCAGGGCGACGCCGCCGACCACGGGGAAGCCGGTGCGCCGGCTCGCGGTCTCCGCTCGCGCCGAGGTGTCCGTCGAGTGGCTCTTGACCGCGATGGCGGCCATGCCGGCAGCCTTCGCCTCGTCGGCGGCCTCGATGGCGTCGACCGACCGGGGGAAGATGTCGGGGGCCGTGTGGATGTGCAGGTCCACCGCCCCCCGCAGCAGCGAGCGGGCCAGCTCGGTGCGCTCCTGTGCACCACCGGTCATGCGGACAGCCTGCCACCCACGGCGCCCCGGCGAACCGTCCCGCGGTGCACGACCCGGACCGGGGACGGGGTCGCCACCACCGACCCCGGGGCTCGCCTAGCGTGTGCCTGCGTCGCACACCTGCAGGGGGGTGCATGAAGCCGCCGGGATTCGAGTACCACCGCCCGGACTCGCTGGCCGAGGCGGTCGACGTGCTGGCGCGGTGGGGGTCCGAGGCGGCGGTGCTCGCCGGCGGGCAGAGCCTGGTGCCGCTCCTGGCGTTGCGCCGGGCGCGCCCGGCGCACCTGGTGGACCTGCAGCGCCTGAGCGAGCTGACGACGCTCGAGCGGGCGGACGGCGTGCTCCGGATCGGCGCGATGGTCCGCCACCGGCAGCTCGAGCAGAGCGGCTCGGTGCCGCCGCTCGTGCGACGCGCGGCGCGGCACATCGGCAGCGTGGAGGTCCGCAACCGCGGCACGCTGGGCGGGTCGCTGGCCTTCGCCGACCCGGCCGGGGAGTGGCCGGCGGTCGCGATGGCGATGGACGCCGTGCTGGTGGCCGCCTCGGTGCGCGGCCGCCGGGAGATCGCCGCGGCGGACCTCGTCCGTGGACCGCACACGACGTCCCTCGCGCCCGACGAGCTCCTCGTGGAGGTCCGGGTGCCCGGCGAGGAGTCCCGGTCCGGCTTCGCCGAGGCCACCCGCCGCGGCGTCGGCGACTTCGCGGTCGCCGGTGCGGTCTGCCACGGGACGACCGTGGTCGTGTTCGGCGCAGGCGGACGGCCGCAGCGCCTGCCCACCGTGGAGGCCGCGGTGCGCGCCGGCGAGTCCGCGGACGCGCTGGTCCGCGCGGCCGCGGCGGAGGTCGACGCGGTCTCGGAGTACCGGCGCCACGTCGCCGCCCGGCTGGTCGCCAGGGTCGTCAGCGAGGCGAGGGAGCCGCGATGAGTGGGAACGCCGAACTGTCGACGGCGGTGAACGGCACACCGTGGACCGGCACGGTCCCGGTGCGGCTGACGCTGGCCGACTTCCTGCGCGAGCGGCTGCGGCTGAAGGGCACGCACGTCGGCTGCGAGCAGGGGGTGTGCGGCGCGTGCACGGTCCTCCTCGACGGGGTCGCCGTGCGCTCGTGCCTGGTGCTCGCCGTCCAGGCCCAGGACGCCGACGTGACCACGGTGGAGGGCCTGGGCGGACCGCAGCTGTCCGCGCTCCAGGACGCGTTCCTCCGGCACCGGGCGCTGCAGTGCGGTTTCTGCACGCCCGGCTTCGTCGTCGCCGCGGAGGAGATCCGCCGGTCCGGGCAGCGGTACGGCCGTGAGGAGCTCCGCGAGCTGCTCGTCGGGCACGTGTGCCGCTGCACCGGCTACCAGCCGATCGTGGAGGCGGTGCACGAGTGCCTCGGCTGACGCGGGACACCGCGGCCCGGCTGGTCTCCGGCCGGGGTGAGTTCGTCGGCGACCTCGCCGCGGAGGGTCGGGTCGAGGTCTGCTTCGTGCGGTCGGCGCTGCCGCACGCCCGGATCGACCGCGTGGACCTGCGGACCCCGCGGGGCGTCACCGGCGCCGAGCTGGGGCTGCGGCCGATCCCGCTGGAGGCCGGCGGCATGGTCCCGGTGGACTGGCAGCCGCTGGCGCTCGACCGGGTCCGGTACGTGGGCGAACCGGTCGCGCTGGTCTGGGCCGGCGACCGCTACACCGCCGAGGACCTGGCGGAGGGCGTGGTCGTCGACTGCTCGCCGCTGCCGGCCGGCACCCCGGTGCACGACGCGGCTCCGGACGACCTGCTGCTGTCCCGGGTCGTGGCCTCCGGCGGCGGCCTGGACGACGCGATGGCGGCGGCGGCCCTGGTCGTCGAGCGGACGTTCCACCCGGCGCGCCAGTCGGCCGTCCCGCTGGAGACCCGCGGCGTCCTGGCCGAGCACGACGCCGCGACCGGCGTGACGACGGTCTGGACGTCGACCCAGCTGCCCCACCTGGTCCGCCGCGGGATCGCCCACGCCCTCGGCGCGGACGAGGCGTCGGTGCGGGTGCTCGTCCCGAACGTCGGCGGCGGGTTCGGGCTGAAGGCCAACCTCTACGCCGAGGAGATCGCGCTCGCCGCGCTGGCCCGGCGGCTCGGCGTCCCGGTGCGGTGGATCGAGGACCGCACCGAGAACCTGCTCGCCGGGACGCACGCGCACGACACGCAGGTCACCGTCCGTGTCGCCGCGGACGGCAGCGGCCGGCTGCTCGCGGTCGATGCCGCGGTCCGCGCCGACGTGGGCGCGTACTCCGTGTGGCCGACGACCGCGATGCCGGAGGCCGCCGTCGCGGCGATGAGCCTGTTCGCGCCGTACGTGTTCCCCACGTTCCGCGTCCGGATCGAGGCGGTGGCGACGAACAAGGCCCCGGTCGGGCCGTGCCGCGGGATCGGCCAGAACGCCGCCGTCTTCGCGACCGAGCGCGCCATGGACCTCGTCGCGGCCGGGCTGGGCATCGATCCGGTGGAGGTCCGGCGGCGCAACGTCGTCCGCGACCTCGGCTGGACCAGCCCGACCGGCCGCAAGCTGGACTCCGGCGACTACGACGCCCTGCTGTCACTGGTCGAACCCGACTACCGGCGGCTGCGCGCCGTCCAGGCGGAGACGCGGGCGGCCGGGCGGCTGTTCGGCGTCGGGATCGGCGTCTTCAACGAGATCAGCGCGAGCGGGTCACAGGCCTACCGGGCCCGCGGCGTCACGACCCTGCCCGGCACGGACGCCGCCCGCGCCGTCGTCACCGACGACGGCCGGATCGAGGTCTACACCAGCGCGGCCGACGCCGGCCAGGGTCACGCGGACGCCTACCGGACCCTCGCGGCCGCCGAGCTGGGGCTGGACCCCGATCGGATCGACGTCATCGAGGGCGACACGACCCGGTGCCCCGCGGGCAGCGGGACGTTCATCTCCCGCGGCGCGGTCGGCGTCGCGGCGTCCGTCCTCGAGGCGTTGCGCGGCGTGGCGAAGAACGACTGCGCGCCGGGGACCGACGTGACCGCCGTGCACGACCCGACCGAGGTCTACCCGTGCGGGGTCCACCTCGCCGCCGTCGAGATCGACCCGGCCGACCTGGTCCCCAGGGTCGTCTCCTACCTGGCGGCGGAGGACTGCGGCCGGATCATCGACCCCGGCGTCGTCGAGGGGCAGATCCGCGGCGGCGTGGCCATGGGCATCGGCGAGGTCCTGTACGAGGGGCACCGGTACTCCCCCGACGGGCAGCTCGAGACGGCGACGCTGCGCGACTACCTCCTGCCGCTGGCTCCGACCGTTCCCGACATCGAGGTCCGCCACCACGAGTCGCCGACCCCGGCCACACCGCTGGGCACGAAGGGCGTCGGCGAGTCCGGGACGATCGGCGCCTTCGGGGCCGTGCCCAACGCCGTCGCGGACGCCCTCACCGAGCTCGGCGTCGAGCTGACCGAGCTCCCCCTCACGCCGGAGCGGGTCTTCGCGGCCATGGCGGCGGCCGCCGGCACGCCGCCACCCGGTCCCGGCGCCGGCTGACTCCCAGGAGGCGGTGGCGGTGACCGGTCCGCTGGCGGGGCCGCGCGTGGTCGACCTCACCCAGGTGCTGTCGGGTCCCTTCTGCACGATGCTGCTCGCCGACCTCGCAGAGGTCCTCGAGGAGCCGGCGCGGCGCCGGGCCGGTCCTCGTACCCCACCCGGGGGAGACCGGCCGTGAGTGCCCGGGCCCTGGCCCGGTCGCTCGCCGAGGGCCTGGCCGCGGCCGGTGTGCGGCTGGTCTTCGGCATGCCGGGCGGCGGACCGAACCTCGACGTGATCGGGGCGGCCGCCGACCTCGGCATCGACTTCGTCCTCGCGCACGGCGAGACCGCCGCCTGCATCATGGCCGCGACCCACGGCCGGCTGACCGGGACGCCCGGCGTGGCCGTGGTGACGCGCGGTCCGGGACTCACGAGCGCGGGCAACGGGCTGGCCCAGGCGACGCTCGACCGCTTCCCGCTCCTGCTCGTCAGCGACGCCGTCCCCCGCGCCTCCGCCGACCGGGTCGCCCACCAGCGGCTGGACCAGGTCGCCGCCGCCGCGCCGCTCACCAAGTGGAGCGGCACGCTCGGGACCGGGGACCCGGCCGGGGTGACCGCGGCGGCCGCCGGGCTGGCGCTGACCGCACCCGCCGGCGCGGTCCACCTGGCCTTCGACCCGACCGTCCCCGGCGACCCCGCCCCGCAGCTCCCGGTGCGTCCCGGCCTCCCCGACGCCGTGGCGGCGGCGCGGGCCCGCGAGCTGCTGGCGAGGGCACGCCGTCCGGTCGTCGTCCTCGGGGTGGACGCGGCATGGCACCCGGTGGAGGTCCGGGCGGTCCTCCGGACCCTCGACTGCCCGGTGCTGACCACGTACGAGGCCAAGGGCACCGTGCCGGAGTCCTGGCCCACCTACGCCGGCCTGTTCACCGGAGCGGTGATCGAGCGCGCGCTGCTGGAGCAGGCCGACCTGATCCTGGGCCTGGGCCTGGACCCGGTGGAGCCGCTGCCCGGGGCGTGGACCTACGACGCTCCGGTCGTCCTGCTGCACTCCTCCCCGGTCGAGACCGCGTTCTTCGGCGCACCGGTGCTGGTCACCGGCGACTACGGGCGGCTGCTGCCCGACCTCCTGGCGCACTGCCGGCCGACGTGGCCGGCCGGGACCGGGGCCGAGACGCGGCGGCGGGACCTCGACCGCCTGGAGTGGGCCTCGGACCGGCTGACCCCGCACGACGTCGTCCGCACCACGCGGGAGGTCCTCGGCGACGTCCCCCTGACCGTCGACGCGGGCGCCCACATGCTCGTCGCGATGCCGCTCTGGCAGACCGACGAACCGGGGTCGGTGCTGATCTCCAACGGCCTGGCCACGATGGGGTTCGCCCTGCCGGCCGCGATCGCCACCGCGCTGGCCAGGCCGGGACGCCGGGTCGTGTGCTTCGTCGGGGACGGCGGGCTGGGCATGGTGCTGGCAGAGCTGGAGACCCTCGCCCGGCTCCGGCTGGACGTGACCGTGGTCGTCTTCGACGACGCGACGCTCACCCTGATCAAGCTCAAGCAGGGCGAGGGGCAGGGCGGCACGGGGGCGGTCGGCTACCGCGCCGTGGACTTCGCCGGGATCGCCACCGCGATGGGTGTCCCCGGCGTCGCGGTGGAGGACGTCGCCGGACTGCAGGCGGCGCTCGCCCAGCCGGGTGCCGGCCCTCGGCTCGTCGACGCGCGGGTCGATCCGTCCGCGTACCCGCACGTGATCCGGACGATCCGCGGATGACCGCCACCTCCTGCACCCGGTTCGACTCAGGGCGTTCCATCGCGGCATCCTCGGGGTGGACGACGACCTCACCGTCGTGGTGTCCCAGCGCCTCTCCGCCCGCACGCCGCAGGGCCGCGCCCTGCACGGCCGGCGGCTGCGGCCGCGACCGGGCACGCCCCTGCCGGCCGGGCGGCACGTGGCCTGGCACCGCGAGCAGGTCATCCAGGGGACGGCGCTGGCGAGCTGACGTGATCCTTCGATCAGGCTCCTAGAGCCACTCGACGAGGTGGGCGCCCCGCTCAGTGCTGTCTCCTCCACCGGGTCGCGCGTCGAGCCAGGAGCGGAGGGCCGTGAACAACCGCGGCAGGCCGTTCGGGGTGCGAGGCCAGCGACGTGCGTTGACCAGCAGCAGGCCCGCATGCTCGTCGACGTCCAGAGGGGCGTAGTCGACGACGTTCTCGGTGACGACGACGCGGCCGTGCTCGCGGGCCCAGCGCGCCACCTCGG
>DASQXT010000572.1:0-2471 GCA_035639575.1 Geodermatophilus sp. | reverse complement strand
ACGGCGACGCGGTACCCGCGGCCGACGCCGTGCGTTGGGCTGCTACCAGCAGGCGGTGCTGGTTCTGCGCTGGTTCCTCGACGGCACCCGGCTGGCCCAGCTGGCCGCCGACCACCGGATCGGCCGCTCCACGGCCTACCGCTATCTGCACGAGGCCATCGACGTCCTGGCCGCGGCCGCGCCCGGGCTGCGCGGGGCGCTGCTGGCCGCCCGCGCCGCCGGGCATCCGCACGTGACGGTGGACGGCACGCTGATCCGTACCGACCGCTGCCACGCGCCCGGCCCGACGGTGCGGGCCGATCGACCCGAGCGCCGGGTGGACCTGTGGTGGTCGGGCAAGCACGCCTGCCACGGCGGCAACGTGCAGGTCGTCGCGGCGCCGGACGGCTGGCCGCTGTGGACCTCGCCGGTGCGGCCGGGCCGGGAGCACGACACCACCGCGCTGCGTGCCCATCCCGAGGCGCTCCCCTTGCTGACCGAGTGGACCGACGCCGAGCACGCCGCACTGGCCGATCTGGGCTACGAGGGCGAGCGCACGGCTCTGACCACGCCGATCAAGCACCGCGGGGGTCACCGCCTGACCACCGACGAGCGGACGGTCAATCTGCTGCACGCGGCCACTCGCGCCCCGGCCGAACGCGGCAACTCCCTGCTCAAGACCACGTTCAAGGCGCTGCGCCGGGTCAGCCTCTGCCCCTGGCGCATCGGCGCCATCGTGGCCGCAGCCCTCGTCCTGCTCCACCAGCAACACGACCGGACGACATGATCAAAAAGCATGCTGCGCCGCTACTGGGAATGGATCACTGACCCGCAAGCCTGAGCTGCTCGACGGGGTGCGCCTCCGCTACGGGGAGTTCTTCTCGGCTCTGGCCGGTCGCTTCGATGGCGGCTTCAGCTACGAAGACGCCGACCTGGTGGTCTTGATCGTGCCCACCTTGGCCGAGCGAGAAGACGCCATGGCTGCTGCCCGGATGCTTCTCAGCGACTACGGCCACTACTGCGTGAAGCGCAAGGCCCGCCGGGGTGAGGACTCGGTGTTCATCCTCGACGAGTTCAGCGCCGTCACCGCTGCTGCTCCTCTGGTGATCGACCTGGCCGAACGGGTCCGTGACGTAGGTGGCCAAGTGGTTGTCTCCACCCAGGGCTATCAGGGCCTGGGCACCACCGACGACGAGCGCGAGCGCATGGTCGAGGCCCTAGCCGGTGGCTTTGTCCTCCATGCCTGCGCCGACCCTGACGAGCTGGTCAAGGTGGCAGGCACGGTCCGAGCAGTCGAACAGTCCTGGCAGCTCGACTCTCTGGGGGGCTCAGGCATGGGCTCGGCCAAGATGCACCACAAGTTGCGCATCGACCCCGACGCCGTGCGCCAGGCACGTGTCGGCGAAGCCTGGATTCTTGCCAACGGCCACGCCCTACACGTGCTGGTGCGCCCTCCTGACATCGACCCCGACCAGCAACGAGCAGCTCACGACCTCATCGTCGCCGCCACCGCCCAGGCATCCTCGGTCCTTGCCGAGCCGGCGACACCGGAGCCAGAGCCCCCTCCGGCCCAGGGAACTCCTCGGCCAGCACCACAACGCAAGCCGGTTCCGAAACCAGCGCCGGAGCCCACAGGCGACGACGATCCCTGGTGGGGCGAGCAGTGAAGCGGCGTCGGCCCAGATCAGTCTCAGCCCACGCTCAGGCCTGGTTCTTCTGCATCGAGATAGCGGGTAATCGCAGTCTCGACGATCTCCTGCATGGACTTGCCCGAGTCCACGGAGTAGTGCTTCAAGCGCCGGCGCAGATCAGGGCGCACTCGGGCCGAGAGCATCGTGATCGTGTCGATGGGTGATGTCTGGGAGCTTGGGTCTGCGCCTGTCATGGCCCTCTCCTCCCCCTCAACGATCAAAGGCCTGTCCTACCCCCGTCGAGTGCTGGCATGCATACCTTCCTGGGCGCCCGGTCGGGGCGCCCAGGAAGGGAGCACCTTCCCGGGCGCCCCGACGACCGGACTCAGACCCGGGTGCGTCCGGATCGACCCCCCACGACGAAGTGAGCGATGACGGCGATGACCGCTGCGATCAGCAGCAGGTGGATGGCGAAGACGGTGACGTGGAGGGCGAAGAAGCCCAGCAGCCACAGGACGACGAGTACACCAGCGACGATCAGCAAGATCACGATGACCTCCTGAGCAGGGTGCGGAGGAACCCGCAGCCGGGGAGTACCCGGTATGCGGGCAGTCATGCATACATGCTGACAACTGCCTACCAGCCCATGCCCCGGTAGCTCACCCCGGCCACCTCAGGTAGCAGCCGCACCCGGTAGGGGGTGGAATGTCCACGCTGGTGGCGCTGGCCGATCTGGGCTACGAGGGCGAGCGGGCGGCGCTGACCACGCCGATCAAGAAGACCACCGATGCGCCGCTGACCGCCGACCAGCGCACCGTCAACCTGCTGCACGCCGCGGTCCGCGCGCCGGCCGAACGCGGC
>DASQXT010000571.1:0-7701 GCA_035639575.1 Geodermatophilus sp. | reverse complement strand
ACAGGACCGTCGACCAGGTCATCGACCTCGGGCCCGTCCCGGTGCCCGAGGAGTCGGGCAACTTCCACGACCCGGCGGTCACCGGGCCGGTGCGGACCACGCAGAAGCCGATCGAGATCACCCAGCCCGAGGGCCCGAGCTTCACCCTCGACGGCAACCTGCTCACCTGGGAGGGCTGGCAGCTGCGGGTCGGCTTCGACGCCCGCGAGGGCCTGACCCTGCACCAGATCGGCTTCGTCGACGGCGACCGGCTGCGGCCGATCCTCCACCGGGCCTCGATCGCCGAGATGGTCGTCCCCTACGCCGACCCCTCCCCCGTCCGGTCCTGGCAGAACTACTTCGACACCGGCGAGTACCTGGTCGGCCGCTACGCCAACGCCCTCGAGCTGGGCTGCGACTGCCTCGGCGACATCACCTACATGGACGCCGTCATCGCCGACGAGCGCGGCAACCCCCAGGTGCTGCGCAACGCCATCTGCATGCACGAGGAGGACGCCGGCGTCCTCTGGAAGCACACCGACCTGTGGGCCGGCTCGTCCGAGACCCGGCGCCAGCGCCGGATGGTGGTCAGCTTCTTCACCACGATCGGCAACTACGACTACGGCTTCTACTGGTACCTCTACCTCGACGGCACCATCGGGTTCGAGGTCAAGGCCACCGGCATCGTCTTCACCTCCGCCCACCCGGGCGCCGGCTATCCGTACGCGTCCGAGATCGCCCCGGGCCTGGGCGCGCCGTTCCACCAGCACCTGTTCAGCGCCCGGCTGGACATGGCCGTCGACGGCCCGACCAACACCGTCGAGGAACTGGACTTCGTCCGCGTCCCGATGGGGCCGGACAACCCGCGCGGCAACGCCTTCGCCCAGCGGCGGACGACGCTGCGCCGCGAGTCCGAGGCGCAGCGGATGGCCGACCAGTCGGTGGGCCGCGTGTGGCACATCAGCAACCCGGACAGCCGCAACCGCCTGGGCCAGCCGGTCGCCTACGCGCTGCTGCCGGAGGGGCAGCCGACCCTGCTGGCCGACCCGGACAGCCCCATCCACCGCCGGGCCACCTTCGCCGCCAAGCACCTGTGGGTCACCCGCCACGACCCGGCGGAGCGCTACGCGGCCGGCGACTTCGTCAACCAGCACCCCGGCGGTGCCGGGCTGCCCGAGTACGTCGCCGGCGACCGGGAGCTGGAGGGGAGCGACCTGGTGCTGTGGCACACCTTCGGACTGACCCACGTCCCCCGGCCCGAGGACTGGCCGGTCATGCCGGTCGACTCCACCGGGTTCCGGCTCAAGCCGGTCGGCTTCTTCGACCGCAACCCCACCCTCGACGTCCCCCCGAACGCCAGCGCCCACTGCCGCTCCCGCGCGGCCGGCGGTGCGAGCGACGCCGAGGACGGCTGCTGCCATGGCTGAGCGCCGCGGTCGGCAGACTGGGGGCACCGACGACCGACGGGAGCCCCGTGCCGAAGCTGGTGGACCGCGAGCGACGACGCCAGGAGATCCTGGAGGTGACCTGGCGTCTCATGGCCACCCGGGGAGCGGACGCCGCGACGATGCGGGAGATCGCCCGCGAGGCCGGCTACGCCAACGGCGCCCTGGCCCCCTACTTCGCCAACAAGGACGAGCTGGTCGAGGCGGCCTACGTGCACGTCTTCGAGCAGACGAACGACCGGATCCGGACCGCCGTGGCCGGCAGGCGAGGGGTCGCGGCGCTGCGCGCCTTCCTGGTGGAGGTCGTGCCGACCACCGAGGTGACCCGGCTGGAGGCACGCATCGTGCTGCCCTTCTGGAACCGCACGGTGGCCGACGAGCGGCTGGCCCGGCTCAACGACGCGGCCATGCAGCGGTGGCGCCGTGACATCCGGGAGCTGCTGCGCCAGGGACGCGAGGACGGCGACGTCACGGTGGCCACGGCGGACGACGTCCTGGCCGACCAGCTGCTCGCCCTCGCCCTGGGCCTCCAGGTGCTCGCCCTCCTGCCCGAGTCGCCCACGCCTGCGGCAACCCAGCTGGCGATGCTCGACGCCGCCCTCGCCGGGCTCAGGTCGCGCTGACGGACCGCTCGGCGAGGGGACGGAGCAGGGCGCGCAGGCACTCCAGCGCGGGGGCGGTCGCCGGCTCGTCGAGACACACCTGCTGGAACACCAGCCCGTCCACGGCGGCGAACACCAGGTGCACGAGGGCGTCGTCCGCGGCGATCCCGGCCGCCTCCAGTTCGGCCCGCAGCGCCTGCCGGTAGGTCGCGTAGACCTGCTCCACGTGCGGGCGGAGCTCCGGCCGGCGACGGGCCTCCAGGATGAGCTCGTACTGGAACGCCTGGTCGTCGGGGTTGGCCCGGACCATCTCGACCACCCCGGCGAACAACGCGTCCAGGTCGCCGCTCCCCGGCTCAGAGCTGATCGAGCCCACGCTGTTGCCGAGCGAGAACTCCAGCGCCGCCTCCAGCAGGGCGTCCCGGGTACCGAAGTGGTGCGCCACGAGCCCGTGCGCGACTCCGGCCTCCTGGGCCACGGACCGGTAGGTCAGGTGCCGTAGCCCCCGGGTGGCGACCACGTGCACGGCTGCCGCGAGCAGCGCCCGCCGCCCCTCGCCGTAGCCGGGCGCCGGGCGCGCGGCAACCGCCGTCGTCTCGATCCCTGTCATGTCCCCCCGATCGTCTGGAGCGACGGTACGCACCGCCGTCGGGCCGCAGGCGGGTCCCTCCGGTCCCTTCCGCGGCCGTGCGCACGCCGACCGAGCGGGTCCGAGAGATCCCGAACTGACCACTTGACCAGTTTCACACCAGCGTGCATCCTCTGTGTCGGCGCTCATAACTGTCCATTTGGACAATTTGAGTCCCCGGCACTCCGCAGTACGTCCTCCCGATGGAGGACGACGCCCGTCCCCCGTCGCCGCGGTCTCTGCACCGCGGCGCCCGGATCCCGCCGCCTTCCTCCGGAGCGACCATGTCCCACTCGACCCAGACCGCCGCGCCCGATCGCGAGCGGACCGACCACCACCAGCTCAAGCGGGGCGCCATCGGCGTCGTCGGCATCCTGTTCTTCGTCCTGTCGGCCCAGGCGCCGCTGACCGGCATCGGCGGCGCCCTGCCGCTGGCCGTGGCGCTGGGCAACGGCGCGGGTGCCCCGGCCGCGTACCTGGTCGTCGGCCTGGTCATCGCGCTGTTCGCGGTCGGCTTCATCGCGATGAGCCGGCACGTCACCGACGAGGGCGCCTTCTACGCCTACATCGGCCGCGGGCTGGGCCGGCGCCTGGGCACCGGGTCGGCCCTGCTGGCGCTGTGGTCCTACAACACGGTGCAGGCCTGCATGTACGGCCTGTACGGCGTGATCGTGTCCTCCCTCGCCGACACGTACCTGGGAGTCGCCCCGCCGTGGTGGGCGTGCGCGCTGGTCACGATGGCCCTGGTCCAGGTGCTGGGATCGCTCAACATCGACCTCGGCGCCCGGTTCCTCGGCCTGCTCGTCGCTGCGGAGATGGCGATCCTGCTGGCCTTCGCGCTGGTCACCCTGGTCACCGGCGGCGGCCCGCAGGGGCTCGACCCGGCCGCCAGCTTCGCGCCGTCGGCCCTGCTGGCCGGCGCCCCCGGCATCGCGCTGACCTTCGGCATCGCGTCGATGTTCGGCTTCGAGTCGACCGCGATCTACTCGGCCGAGGCGAAGGACCCCGCCCGCACCGTCCCGCGGGCCACCTACCTGGCCGTCGCCACCATCGCGCTGTTCTTCGCCTTCGTCTCCTGGATGGTGGTCAGCTCCTACGGCGCCGACCAGGTCGTCGCCGCCGCCGGGAGCGCCCTGGACTCCGGGGACGGCACCGTGCTGCTGTTCACGGCCATCTCCGGAGCCCTGGGCCCGTGGGCGGCCGAGGTCGGCGGCGTCCTGCTGGCGACCTCGCTGCTGGCCGGGATCCTCGCCTTCCACAACGCCTCCAACCGGTACGTGCACTCGCTGGGCGATGGCGGGGCGCTGCCGGCGGTGGTCGCCCGCACCACCCGGCAGGGCGCGCCGTTCGTCGCCAGCGGGCTGCAGACGGTGCTCGCCCTCCTGCTCGTCATGCCGTTCGCGGTGCTCGGCCTGGACCCGGTGCTCACGCTGTTCGCCTGGTTCAGCGGGGTCGCCGTCCTCGGGCTGGTGGTCCTGTACTTCCTCACGTCGATCTCGGTGGTGGTCTTCTTCCGGCGCACCCGGCTGGACACCCGGCCGTGGCAGACGCTCGTCGCACCGGTCCTCGCCGCGGTGCTGATCGCCGCGCTGGCCGCCCTGGTGCTGACCAACTTCACCCTGCTGATCGGGGGCTCCGTGGGCACCGCGGTGCCCCTGGTCCTCTCCGTCCCGCTGGTGCTGCTCATCGGCGTCGCCCTGGAGTCCGCCCGTCGGCGCCCGGTCGGGGACGGGCTGACCGTCGCGCCCCCGCCGACCGCGGGTCTCACGCCGACCTCCCCCACCGCCTGACCACCCCGAACACCAGGAGCGACATGTCCACCTCGCACGACACCGACGTCATCGTGGTCGGCGCCGGCTTCGCCGGCGTCACCGCCGCCCGCGAACTGAGCCGGCAGGGGCACCGCGTGCTGGTGCTGGAGGCCCGCGACCGCATCGGCGGACGCACCTGGACCGACCACCGGCTCGGCCGCGACCTGGAGATGGGCGGCACCTGGGTCCACTGGATCCAGCCCCACACCTGGGCCGAGCTGACCCGCTACGGCATCGGCGTGACCCCCTCCCCCACCCCGGTCAGGAGCTACTGGCTCAGCGGCGGCACGGTGCACAGCGGCACCGCCGAGGAGCTGCTCGACCTCATCGACCGGGGCATGGCCGCCAGCACGGCCGAGGCCCTCACCCACTTCCCCCAGCCGTACCGGCCGCTGCTCGCCGGCGACCGGCTCGCCGAGGTCGACAGCCTCACCATGCGGCAGAAGCTGGAGCAGCTCGACCTGACCGACGAGGAGTTCGACGCCGTCGAGGGCATGTGGGCGACCAACTTCTCCGGCCGCACCGAGGACGGCGGCTACGCCCAGGGCCTGCGGTGGTGTGCCCTGGCCGGCGGCAGCTGGCAGCTGATGTTCGAGGCCTGCGCCACCTACAAGGTCGTCGGTGGCACCCGCGGCCTGATCGAGGCGATCGCCGCCGACGCCGGCGCGGAGATCCGCACGGACACCCCGGTCGCCTCGGTGACCCAGGACGACGGCGGGGCCACCGTCACCCTCGCCGACGGGTCGTCCCTGACGGCCGCGGCGGTCGTCGTGACCCTGCCGCTGGGCGTGCTGGACTCGGTGACCTTCGACCCGCCGCTGTCGGAGGGCAAGCGGCGAGCCGCCCACCAGGGGCAGGCGTCCCAGGGCGTCAAGGTGTGGGCGCGGCTGCGTGGGGAGTACGAGCCGTTCGTCGCCCTCGCCCCCGGCTCCGCGCCGCTGACGCTGTGCCAGGTCGAGCACGTCGCCGACGGCGAGACGCTCGTGGTCGCCTTCGGCTCGGTCAGCGGGCGACTCGACGGCACCGACCCCGCCGCCGTCCAGGAGGCGCTGCGCACCTGGCTGCCCGACGCCGAGGTGCTGGAGGTCGCCAGCCACGACTGGGTCGCCGACGACCTCTCCGGCGAGACCTGGCCGATGCAGCGCGCCGGCCAGCTCACCGGATCGCTCGCCGAGCTGCAGCGGCCGGAGGGCCGCGTGGTCCTCGCCGGCTCGGACTACGCCGACGGCTGGGCCGGCTTCATCGACGGCGCCATCGAGAGCGGCATGCGCGCCGGCCGCGAGGTGCACGCGCTGCTGACCGCCGTCGAACAGCTCCCGGCGATCGGCACCAGCGCCCTCGTCCAGTCCTGATCCACCGACCAGCACAGGGAGATCCCGTGGAACAGCACCTCGTCGAGTTCGTCCACCTCCGCGTCCACGACGGCCAGGAGGAGGAGTTCCTGGCCAGCCGCCCCGGCGCCGTCGCCGCCGTCGCCGCCGCCATCCCCGGCTTCGTCGCGGCCCCCGTCATCGCCAAGCGCGAGGACGGCACCTGGACCGACGTCTGGGTCTACGACAGCGTCGAGCAGGCCGAGGCGGCCAACGCCCGGGCCGCGCACATGCCCGAGTTCGGCCGGATGGCCGCCGTCAGCGAGGTCGTCTCGATCGACATGGCGTGGATGCCCGTCGCCTGAGCTGCTCGGCACCACCGGCGCCCGGGCGTCCGAGATCCCTCGGGCGCCCGGGCGCCGGTGCGTCCCGGCCCGGACGCACCGATCGGCCCCCCGCCCCGCACTCGAGGCTCCCGGGCCCTTGTGCCGGCCCTCACAGACCCGTACCGTTAGACCCGTAAGAGAACAGCCAATTCGGCTATCGAACACCACGGAGACCACCCCATGGCAGCCAAGTCCTTCGCCTCCTCCGCCGACCTCGGCGTCAAGGAGCAGACCCTCGAGGTGCTCGCCGACGGCGTGTACGCCCTGACCGCGGAGGGGGACCCGAACCTCGGCGCCATCGAGGGCGAGGACTTCCTCGTCTGCTTCGAGGCGCTGGCCACCCCGGTGGCGGCCCGCCGGTGGCTGGCCAAGCTGCGCGAGCACACCGACAAGCCGGTCCGCTACCTGGTCCTCTCCCACTACCACGCCGTCCGCGTGCTGGGCGCCAGCGCCTTCGACGCCGAGGTGATCGTCAGCTCCGAGCAGACCAAGCACCTCATCGAGGAGCGCGGCCAGCAGGACTGGGAGAGCGAGTACGGCCGGATGCCGCGGCTGTTCGAGGAGCCCGAGTCCATCCCCGGCCTGACCTGGCCCACCATGACCTTCCGGGACAAGCTGACCATCGAGCTCGGCGGCGACCGCGGCGAGCTGGTCCTGGAGTTCCTCGGCCGCGGCCACACCGAGGGCGACATCGTCGCCTGGCTGCCCAAGCAGGAGATCCTCTTCGCCGGCGACCTGGTCGAGTCCCAGGCTGCGCTCTACACCGGCGACGCATTCCACTTCGACTGGGCCGCCGGGACCCTCGACCGGGTCAAGGCCCTCGGGGCGCGGCAGCTGGTCGGTGGCCGCGGGAGGATCGCGCGCGGCCGCGACGAGGTCGACGCCGCGATCGAGCAGACCCGCGACTTCCTGCTCACCATGCAGCGCACCGTCGGCGACGTGCACCGCGCCGGCGGCACCCTCAAGCAGGCCTTCGACGCCACCCACGCCGCCCTGGCCCCCAAGTACGGCCGGTGGCCCATCTTCGAGCACTGCCTGCCCTTCGACGTCTCCCGGCTGTGGGACGAGTTCTCCGGCACCGAGCGCCCCGTCATCTGGACCGCCGAGCGCGACCGCGCCGTGTGGGACCAGCTGCAGGGCTGACCCGACAGGAGCCCCTCCGATGACCACTCCCCTCCCCGGGCCGCCGGTGCTCGTCCTGGGCGCCGGCCCGGTCGGCCAGACCGCCGCCCTCCTGCTGGCCCGCTGGGGCCTGTCCGTTGTCGTCCTCGACGCCCGTCCCGAGCGCGACCCGATCGGCAGCAAGGCCATCTGCCAGCAGCGCGACGTCCTCGACGTCTGGGACGCCGTCGGCGTCGGTGCCGAGATCGCCCGCCGCGGGGTCACCTGGACCACCGCGCGCACCTTCCACCGCGACGCCGAGCTGTTCAGCTTCACCTTCGCCGACCGCGGCCGGTCCCCGTTCCCGCCGTTCGTGAACATCTCCCAGAGCGAGACCGAGGAACTGCTCGACGCCCGGCTCGCCGAGGAGCCGCTGGTC
>DASQXT010000570.1:0-4790 GCA_035639575.1 Geodermatophilus sp. | reverse complement strand
CCGGACCGCCGGTGGGCTGGCCGGGCCCCACTACGCCGTCGGTGCGGTTGCCGTGGCCGTCGGCGAGGCCGGGAGCCAGCTTCTCGGCCTTGGCGCGCAGCTGCTCGGCCGCCGTCGCGTGCTCCTGCGCGGTGGCCGCCCGCTGCCGGGCCTCCTGCTCGGCCAGCCGGGTGCGCTCCTCGACCTCGGCGCGCTCCCGCCGGGCACGGGCCGCCTGCTCCTCGGCGGCCGCCTGCTCCTTCTCGGCCTGCGCCCTGCGCAGCTCCGCCTCGCGCAGGTGGTCACGGGCCTGCTCCCGCTTCCGGGCGCTGTTGATGCGGTTGCGCTTGGACATGGCCAGGGCGAGCGCTGCCAGCAGCGCCACCACGACCACGACGATCAGCACGATCACCCAGGTGTCCACGGCACTCTCCTCGCGCTCAGGGGACGCGGTGATCATGCCCCTCCGAGCGGGGCGGGAAACGGCCTAGTCGAGCGCGCTGCCGGCCTTCCACTCCTCCCACGGGATGGTCCAGTCGTGGATGTCCGAGCGCAGCGTGCCGGCGTCGGAGCCGCGGATCTCCACGACGTCCCCGGGCTGCGAGAACTCGAAGAACCAGCGGGCCCGGTCGGTGGAGAGGTTGATGCAGCCGTGCGAGACGTTCTGCCGGCCCTGCTGGGCCACCGACCACGGCGCGGCGTGCACGAACTCGCCGCTGTCGGAGATGCGGACGGCCCACTTGACCGGCGTGCGGTAGCCGCCGGGGCTGTCGACCGGGACGCCGTAGGTGCTGGAGTCCATGACCCGGTCGGCGTTCATCTCGGTGACCACGTGCGGGCCGTTGTAGCTGGGGTTGTCCGGGCTGCCGGCGCTCATCGGCCAGGTCTGCACCAGCTGGTCGCCGTCGTAGACCTCCATCTGGTGGGTGCTCGCGTCGGCGATGGACACGTGCCGCTCGCCGATGGAGAAGGAGACCGTGCGGTCGGTCTCGCCCCACACGCCGTCGCCGAGGTCGACGCCGTAGAGGTCGGCGTCCAGGGTGACGTCGGTGTCGGCCGGCCAGTACTGCGACGGGCGGAAGTGCACCTCGGTGTCGCTGAACCAGTTCCAGACCCCGTCGGTCGGGGTCGAGCTGGTCACCTTGAGGTTGCGCTCGGCGGCGGCCTTGTCGGTGACCGGCTGGTCGAAGTAGACGCGGATCGGCATGCCGACGCCGACCGTCTGGCCGTCCAGCGGGCCGATCGAGGGCGTCAGCTGCCTGTCCGGGGTGACCGTGGTGAAGGTGCTCGCGGCCTCGGTGGGCTCCGCGCCCTCCGCCTCGGCGGTGGCGGTCACCGTGTAGGTGGTGCCGTAGGCCAGCGGGGTCTCCGGCGTCCAGAGGTCGACGGCGGGGTCCTCCGGCGAGTCGGCCACCGCGCCCGGGACCTCGGCCCCGGCGCCGTCGACGACGTCCACCTGGGTGAGCTCGCCGTCCGTGACGGAGATCTCCACGGGAACCGTGGGCGAGAGGTCGGTCGCACCGTCGGCCGGTGAGACCTCGACCGTGGCCGGGGTCACCTCGGCGGTGGTCGGCGCCGCCGCCGTCCCGCCGTGGCCGCTGCTCTGGCAGCCGGCCAGCAGGGCCAGTGCCGTGGCCGTGACCAGCGCCGACGTCCTCCGCATCCAGTTCTCCTCCGCGTCCTGGGCAGTCGTCTCCCCGGGACGACGGCGTGCATCGACCAACCAGTGTCCACGTCGATGCCGGAACGACCTCGTCCGCTGCGTCGCAGGTCACCCGTCGACGGGCCCGGGGGCACTGGTATCGTTCTGCCCCGTCGCCCGGTACAGCCGGACGACACGCGCCATTAGCTCAATTGGCAGAGCAGCTGACTCTTAATCAGCGGGTTCGGGGTTCGAGTCCCTGATGGCGCACCCACTCCACTCCGATTCTCCTTCTGACCTGCGAGAACGGGCTCAGAGGGCACGTCGCTCGGCAACGGCCGTCGCGCCAGGCCATGGAGAACCCATCGAAAACTCCGTCCCCTCAGCAGCGCGCCCTCGAGACACTGCGGACGCGCGACCCGTGAGCACCAGCGGTCCTGCAACCACTGCGGGACTGGGCCGTAGCGTCTGCGCCTGCTGACGATTGCCGTCCATCCCACCCCAGCCCCTGCGCAGACCCGCCGCCGGACGTGCCGAGGCCGGCCGGCAGGTCGCACCGGTGGCCGCGGGCACGCCTGGATCGGGCGCATGGCGATGCTGCTCCGACGCCTGGGCACGCGCACCGCGAGGTGGGGCCTGGCCACAGCGCCCGGTGACGGCGATGATCGCTCGACTGCCCGCCGTCGCCGGGACACCTCGCCGGTGGCCACCGGCCCCTGGCAGGCCAGAAGAGCCTTGGCATGCCAGGAGGGCGAGGTGCCAATGGGTCGACTGCGCGTGGGGCTGGTCTGCGGACACTTCGATCCGGCGCGCGACGGCGTCGCCGACTACACCCGTCACCTCGCCGGGCAGCTGCGGGTGGCCGGGTGCGAGTCCCTGATCTGTACCGCGCACCGGTACGCAGGGACACCGGTCGAGCAGATCGTCGGGGTGACCGACCGCTGGGATGTCCGCGGTGTCCGCCGAGCTGCCCGCACCATCTCGCGGCTGCCACTGGACGTCGTGCACGTGCAGTTCGCGCCGTCCGCCTTCGGCTTCTCCCGGGCGGTGGGCCTGTTACCCCTCCTCCTCCCGGCCGGCACACCGGTGGTGGCCACGTTGCACGAGTACGGCGTCTGGACGGCCGGTGGCGCCGGCGGAGGGCTCCGCTCCGCTGCCTGGTCCGCGTTGGAGCGGCAGCAGCGCGCGGACCGCGAGACGTTGGTGCTCACGCTGAAGGCCGACCGGCTGCTCGTCACCGCACCCGAGCACGCCGACGTGGTGCACGCCCGCTTCGCCGATCGTCGGCTCGAGGTGACACACGTCCCGATCGCGCCCAACATCCCCGTCACCCGGCTCGACGGGGAGGACGTCCCGTCGGCGGTGCGGACGTCGCTCGGCCTACCACCGGACGCACGCCTCGCCGTCTTCTTCGGCTTCCTCCATCCGGTCAAGGGCCTCGCGGGCCTCATCGAGGCGGTCGCCGCCGTCCGCCGAGTGGTCCCCGGTCTGCGGCTCGTCATCGCCGGCGGCGGCGAGAGCCACTCCGTGCACGGGGGTGCCGCTGATGCGATGCGCCAGGGCCTGGAGGACGCCGCACGCCGCCACGGCGTCGAGCAGCACGTCGTCTTCACGGGCTACCTGCCAGAGGACGACGTGTCCCGCCTGTTGCGCGCCGCGGATGCCGCGGTGTTCCCGTTCGACGCCGGAGTGACCGCCAAGTCGGGGTCCCTCCTCGCCGCGCTCGCGCACGGCGTACCGACGATCGCGACCGCACCGCCCGGGGCACTGGACCGGCCGACGGAGGTCGAGGGCGTCCTCCGTGTACCACCGCGGAACACCGCTGCACTGGCCGACGCACTGCTCCTCGTGCTGTCCGACCGTGCCCTCGCCCTGCGGCTGGCCGCGGCCGGACGCGCGAGCGCCGACCGATGGACGTGGCCGAGGATCGCCGACTTCCACGCCCAGCTGTACGCCCAGGTGCTCCGCGAAGCCGATCGCAACAGGGGTCATGGCCTCCGCCGGGCAGTGGTGGCAGGCTCCGGGATCCGCCGTGGCGGCAGAAAGGGACCCTGATGTCTCTGGTCAACCGCGCAATGAGAGCCGCGCGTGAACGCGGACTCGCCCTTCTCCCCAGCAACCGCTCCGACGGGAAGCCCCCGGGAGCGCGGGACACCGAGGACCCGGCACTGTTCCGGCCGCTCGTCTACGGCGACCCCGACCGTCTGCACGTCCACCCGACGGCCATCCTCAACAACGCCCTGATCAACCTGTCCTCGGGCACCGTGACGATCGGCGAGTACGCGTTCTTCGGGCACAACGTCTCGATCCTCACGGGCACGCACGACTGGACGAAGTTCGGCGCCGAGCGTCAGGTGGCCGTTCCCTCCTCCGGCCGCGACGTGGTGATCGAAGAGGGTGCCTGGCTCTCCAGCCACGTCATCGTCGTCGCTCCCTGCCGCATCGGCGCGCACTCCGTGGTCGGGGTCGCGTCGCTGGTGCTGGGTGACGTCGAGCCCTACACCGTCGTAGCGGGCAGTCCGGCGAAGGTCCTCCGGCAGATCCCGAGGCCGGACGCGCCGGCCGCCGCGCCCGCCGATCCCGACGCAGGAGAAGCCGGCAGAGTGGGCGCGGGATGAACCCGAGCGCCGCTCCGGACGGATCCCCGCCGCAGGCGCGAGGGGTGGACCTCGAGCGCCAGGTGACGAGCCTGAGCCATGCCGTCGACGAGCTGGGCCGCCTGGCTCGGGACACCCAGGACCGGCTGCAGTCGGTGGAGGCCGAGCTGCGGAGTCTGCAGGCGAGGGGCGGGGGCGGTCACGACGTCGACGGATGGGGCCCGCGCTTTGCCGCGATCTACGCCGACTTCACCGAGCACTTCCGCGGCTCGACCGCTGAGGTCAGCGCCAAGCTCGAGGGCTACCTGCCCGACGTCCACCGGCTCGCCGGCCCCGGCGGCGTCGTGGACCTGGGCTGCGGCCGAGGCGAGTGGCTGGCCCTGCTCCGCGCCGCCGGAGTGGCAGCCCGGGGCGTGGATGCCAACCCCGCGTTCGTGGCCGCGGGCCGCGCGCGTGGGCTGGACATGGAGCTCGGCGACGCCCTCGGCTACCTGGAGGCACTGCCGCCGGACTCCATCGACATGGTCACGGCCTTCCACGTCATCGAACACCTGGCCACCGAGGACCTGCTG
>DASQXT010000569.1:0-7103 GCA_035639575.1 Geodermatophilus sp. | reverse complement strand
CCGCCCGCGCCCGCTCCGCCGACGTCGACGAGACCCTCGCCGCCCGGCAGGCCGCCGACCGCAGCCGCTCCGTCGTCGCCGCGCAGCTGGCCGAACTGGGCGCGGCCGCCCGGTCGGCCACAGCCGAGGCCGAACGCTCCGCGGCCGCCCGGGTGCGCGCCGAGCAGGCGCTGGAGCAGGCGCGGACCGCGCTCGCCGGGCTCGAGGAGCGGCTGGCCGAGGCGGAGGCCGCACCGGTCGAGGAGGAGCCCGACCCCGCCGAGCGCGACCGGCTGCGGCTGGAGGCGGCCGGGGCCCGGCAGGCCGAGACCGAGGCGCGGCTGGCGGTGCGCACCGCCGAGGAGCGGGCCCGGGCGCTGTCCGGGCGCGCGGAGTCGCTGCGTCGGCAGGCCCGCCAGGAGCGGGCCGCCCGCGAGCGCGCCGCGGCGGCCCGCGTCGCCCGCGAGCGCGGTGCCCAGGTCGCGGCCCGCGTGCGGTCCGGCGCGGAGACGGCGCTGACCGCGCTGGCGTCCTCCCTGGAGCGGGCGGTCGCGGAGCGCGACGAGCTCGCCCGCGTGCGCACCGCCCGCGAAGCCGAGCTGCTGGAGGTGCGCGCCGCCGTCCGGTCGGCCACGGCGGAGCTGGAGCGGCTGACCGACGAGGTGCACCGCGACGAGGTGGCCCGCGCCGAGCAGCGCTACCGCATCGAGGCGCTGGAGGACCGGGCCGCCGAGGAGTACGGCGTCGACCTGGCCACCCTGCTGGCCGAGTACGGCCCGGCGGCCCCGGTGCCGCCCACCCCCGCGCAGCTCGCGGCCGCGCAGGACGCCGGCGAGCCCGAGCCCGCACCGGTGCCCTACGACCGGGCCGCGCAGGAGCGCCGCGCCGCGAAGGCCGAGCGCGACCTGGCCACGCTCGGCAAGGTCAACCCGCTGGCGCTGGAGGAGTTCGCGGCGCTCGAGGAGCGGCACGGCTTCCTGGCCACGCAGCTCGAGGACCTCAAGGCCACCCGCCGCGACCTGCTCACCGTCGTCCGCGAGGTCGACGGGCGGATCCACGACGTGTTCGCCTCGGCCTTCGCCGACGTGCAGCGGGAGTTCGAGCAGGTCTTCGCCGTCCTCTTCCCGGGCGGGCACGGGCGGCTGCACCTCACCGACCCCGAGGACATGCTGACCACCGGTGTGGAGGTCGAGGCCCGCCCGCCGGGCAAGAAGGTCAAGCGGCTCTCGCTGCTCTCCGGTGGCGAGCGCTCGCTGACCGCGGTCGCGATGCTCGTGGCCATCTTCCGGGCCCGGCCCTCGCCGTTCTACGTGCTCGACGAGGTCGAGGCCGCCCTCGACGACGTCAACCTCGGCCGGCTGCTGACCCTCGTCGAGCAGCTGCGCGCGACCTCGCAGCTGATCGTCATCACCCACCAGAAGCGGACGATGGAGATCGCCGACGCCCTCTACGGCGTGAGCATGCGCGGGGACGGCATCACCGGGGTCATCAGCCAGCGCCTGCGCGAGGCCGAACCCGCCTGAAAGAGGACCCCGTCCTCCCCACCCTTCGCAAGCTCAGGGCGGGCCCTGGGACGGGGCCGGAGCCGTCACACGCCGGACCGGACCTCCAGGTCGACGACCAGGGGCAGGTGGTCGGAGGCGCCCGCCCCGTCGAGCACGTGCGCGCGGGCCACGCCGACGCCGGGGGAGACCCACACCTGGTCGATCCGCCGGTGCGGGCGCCGGGCGGGGTGCGTCCTGCCGTGCCCCGCGTGCCAGAACCGCCAGCCGGCCCGGTCCTCGCGGTCGGGGGCCAGCTCCCACGCGTCGGTGAACCGCCCGGTCAGCGCGGCCAGTTCCGGGGCACCCGGGTCGGCGTTGAAGTCCCCGACGAGGACGCCGGTCTGCATCTCCTCGGTGTGCAGCTGCGCGATCGCGGCGAGCTGCTCGGCGCGCTCCTCGGAGGAGCGGGTGGACAGGTGGGTGGTCGTCACCCACAGCGCGGCGCCGTCGAGCTCGACCATGGTCCGCAGCGCGCTGCGCGGCTCGCCGCCTCCGGGCAGCGGGTGGACGTCGCTGACGAGGATCGGCAGCCGCGACAGCAGCGCGTTGCCGTACTGCCGGCGCAGCCCCCTGTCCCGGCGCGGCTCGTCGATCGCCGGCCCCCAGGCCAGCTGCATGTCCAGCGCCCGGGAGAGCAGCAGCGCCTGGTCGACGTCCTCGCTGCGCCCGCCGAAGTACCGGTCCACCTCCTGCAGGCAGATGAGGTCGGCGTCGGCCGCGGCGAGCACCGTGGCCAGCCGCGGCAGGTCGTGCCGGCCGTCGTCCCCGACGCCGTGGTGGGTGTTGAAGGTGACCAGCCGCACCGGGATCGGCGGCTGGTCGGGGCCCGGAGCGGGCCGCGTGCCGAGGGGGTCGCTCACCGCGTCAGCCTGTCACCCCCGCCGGGACCGGGTCCGACAGCGGCAGGTCGGCCACCAGCTGCAACCGCTCCTGACCCGCGTCGTCCCGGTCGGTGACGAACAGCCGGAAGGAGGCGTCCCGGTCGTGCAGGACCAGCTCGCCGAGCTGGTTGCCGAAGTACGGCCCGGCCTGCTTGGCCCAGTCCAGCTCCGACGGGCGGACCCGGGCCAGGCGGGACAGCCCCGTGGTCAGCCGGCGCGCCCAACGGCTCCAGCCGATCCGGAAGCCCACCCGGATCGGGTGCGGCGCCTGGTTGTGCAGCGGCGACACGGTCAGCTGGTGCACCCGCGTGGCCAGCCCGTCGGGGACCACGAGCTCGGCGGCGTACGCGTGGTGGACGTCGCCGGAGAGCACCAGCGCGGTCGCCGGCGCCCGGCCGTGCTCGCCGCGGGCGATCCCGACCAGCACCCGGCCCAGTCGCTCGAAGGAGTCGCCGAACGCCGCCCAGTGCTCGAGGTCCGCGGCCTGCCGGAGTTGCTCGGAGAGCCAGCCGAGCGGACGGCCCAGGTGTCGCCGGACGAGCGTCTCGTTCCACCGCTCCACCTCGTGGATGGCGTGCGGCAGCAGCCACGGCAGCGAGGTCCCCAGCACCAGGTGCTCGACGCCCTCGTCGACGGCGCGGCGCATCGCCGCCTCGACCCAGGCGAACTCGTCCTCGTCGAGCATCCGCCGCGCGGACTCGTCCAGCACCCGGCCGGCCCGGCTGTCGACCATGATCATCCGCGCCTCGCCCCAGTGCCGCACGTAGCTCCAGCGGACCGAGCGCGGATCCCGGTCGGCAGTCTCGGCCATCGCCTGCAGGACCAGCTCGGCGTCGTCCCGGTGCTCCTGCACCGCCTGCCAGGTGGCGTTCGCGGCCAGCTCCTGCGGGCTGAGGTTGCCCAGGTGCTGGTAGACCCAGTAGCTGGCCAGCCCGCCGCAGATCCGGCGGGTCCACCAGCCCTGCCCGAGCACCTCGCGGCGCCAGGCGGCGGAGGTGTTCCAGTCGTCGATCATCTCGTGGTCGTCGAAGATCATCGAGGACGGAACGGTCGACAGCAGCCAGCGCACCTGCGGGTCGCTCCAGGATTCCGCGTACAGCCGGGTGTACTCCTCGAAGTCGTCGACCTGGGCGTCCTGCGGGGCGGGCCGCTGCCGGCGCAGCGAGAGCCACTCACGGGTCGAGGAGGTCAGCTCGTCGGCGTAGACCTGGTCGCCCAGCAGCACCAGCGCGTCGGGCCAGTCCTCCTCCGGCTGCTGCTGGAGCTGTACCGCGTAGGTGTCCAGCGCGTCGGGTGGGATGCCCTCGGCCGGGTCGACGGTGCTGGGGGTGGCGTAGCGGCAGGAGCCGAAGGCGATGCGGAACGGGCCGGGCCGCCCCGGCGTCCGGATGCGGCTCGGCGGGAAGGGGGACGACGCCTCGGGCCACACGCGCTCACCGTCGAGGTGGACCTCGTAGGGCGTGACGCTGCCCGGCTCGAGCCCCTCGACGACGACGAGGGCGTAGTGGTGACCGCCCACGCGGAAGGTGCGGGCGCTGCGGCCGAGCACCGTGACCTCGCAGGGCCGGTCGGTCTCCACCCACACGGTGGCCGACACCGGGTCGACGTGCCGCAGGAGGGGACCGAGGAGGAGGACCGGGTCGTCCCGGCCGGGCAGCGGCATGCCGCCCAGGGTGGCCCACCGCCGCGGGTTCCGCACGGACCCCGCCCCCGGGTGCTGGGAGACTGAGGGCCATGGAGTTCGTGCTGATCGCGATCGCGATCCTGCTCGTCGGGCTGGTCCTGGGGGTCAGCCTGCTCGTCGGTCGCGGCCGGCGGACCACCCGGCTGGACGACGACGCCGCTGCCGGCACCACGCTGACCCGGCCGCGCCCGCCCACGCCGACGACGGAGGCACCGCCCCGGCCCTCGGGGGCGACGGCCAGCGGGACGGGGACGACGGCCGAGCCGGACGCCGTCTCACCCGAGGCCCCGCCCGAGGTCGAGCTGCCCCCGGCCACCGCCGAGCCCGGCCTGGTCTTCGAGACCCCGCCGCCGTCGGCCGGCCGCCTGGTCCGGCTGCGCTCCCGGCTGGCCCGCTCGCAGTCGAACCTGGGCCGCGGCCTGCTCACCGTGCTGGCCCGCGAGCGGCTGACCGAGGACGACTGGGAGGAGGTCGAGGAGACCCTGCTCGCGGCGGACGTCGGCGTGGCCGCCACCCAGCAGATCGTCGACCGGCTGCGCACCCAGTCGATGGTGCTGGCCACCGCGTCCGGTCCGGAGCTGCGGCAGCTGCTGGTCCGGGAGCTGACGGCCGTGCTCGGCCCCGACCTCGACCGCAGCCTCGGCGTCGACCGGCACGACGGCCGGCCGGGCATCGTCCTGGTCGTCGGCGTCAACGGCGCCGGCAAGACGACGACGGTCGGCAAGATCGCCCGCGTCCTCGTCGGCGACGGCAAGAGCGTCGTCCTGGGCGCCGCGGACACCTTCCGCGCCGCCGCCGCCGACCAGCTGGAGACCTGGGGCGAGCGGGTCGGCGTCCTCACCGTGCGCGGCCGCGAGGGGGCCGACCCGGCCTCGGTGGCCTTCGAGGCGGCGCGCACCGGGGTCGAGGGCGAGGTGGACACCGTCGTCGTGGACACCGCCGGCCGGCTGCACACCAAGGGCGGCCTGATGGACGAGCTCGGCAAGATCAAGCGGGTCGTCGAGAAGGTCGCGCCGGTGACCGAGGTGCTGCTGGTCCTCGACGCGACGACCGGTCAGAACGGCGTCGTCCAGGCCCGCGTGTTCACCGAGGCGGTGACCGTGACCGGCGTCGTCCTCACCAAGCTCGACGGCACCGCGAAGGGCGGCATCGTCGTCTCGGTGCAGCGCGAGCTCGGCATCCCGGTCAAGCTCGTCGGGCTGGGGGAGGGCGCCGACGACCTGGCGCCCTTCGAGCCCGAGGCGTTCGCCGAGGCACTGGTCGGCGGCGCCGACTGAAGGAGGACCCCGTCCTCCTCACCGCTCGCAGGCTCGCGGCGAGCCGCGGGACGGGGCCGTTCCAGCACGTCGCCTGCTCGGCGCGGGGCCCTGTAGGGAGACCGTTCAGCGCGTCACCCGGGCCGTTCCTGGACGGCCCGGGTGGCGCGGCGTCGACTCACACCGCGCCCTGCGACCACCTCTCCTCGATGCGGCCGAGGCGCCACACCGCCACGGCGACCGCCCAGGTCACGACGAACAACCCGACGATCGCGAAGCCCACGAACTCCAGGTCCAGGGACGCCATCCACACCAGCGGGCCGGAGTCGATGCCCAGCCGCTCCACGAGCAGCCCGACGAGGACCAGCGCGCCGATCACGAGGGCGACGGTCACCGACAGGACCGTGATCGTGAGGTTGTAGAAGACCTTGCGGACCGGCTTGAGGAACGCCCAGCCGTAGGCGCGGGTCATCAGCACGCCGTCAGCGGTGTCGAACAGGCTCATCCCCGCGGCGAACAGCACCGGCAGGACCAGGATGGCGTACCAGGGCAGCACGAACGCGGCCGAGCCGGCGGCCAGCACCAGCAGGGCCACCTGGGTGGCGGTGTCGAAGCCCAGGCCCATGAGCAGGCCGACCGGGTAGAGGTGCCACGGCTTGCTGACCCGTCGGGTCACCCGTCCGAGCAGGCGGGCGAGGAAGCCGCGGTTGTGCAGGTGCTGCTCCAGCTCGGTCTCGTCGTACTCGCCGGCGCGCATCCGCCGGAACACCCGGGCGATGCCGACCGCCGAACCGAGGTTCATCAGCCCGATGAGCAGCAGGAAGGTGCCGGCCACCAGGGTGCCGACCAGACCGAGCGTCTGGGCCACCGACGAGCTCTCGTCCTGGACGACGCCCGCGACCGAGCGGACGCCCAGGACCAGCAGGAGGGCCGCGCCGAAGACGACCGACGAGTGGCCGAGGGAGAACCAGAAGCCGGTGCTGACCGCCGGCTTGCCCTCCTCGACCAGCTTGCGGGTCGTGTTGTCGATGGAGGCGATGTGGTCGGCGTCGAAGGCGTGCCGCACGCCCAGCATGTAGGCGGTCAGCCCGACCCCCACGCCGAGGACGCCGGTGCTCCCGAGCTGGTACCCGGCGGGAGCGACCGCGAAGACCAGCACGCCCCAGCCGACGACGTGCAGCGACAGCACGACCGCGGTCATGGCTGCGATGGACCGGCGCTCGGGCCGGCTGAAGCCGCCGCCCGTCCCCGGGGCGCGCACCGGCACGCGGAGCGGGGCTGACACGGCGGGCACCTGCACGCTGCCTCCTCGGGAGCGCTGCCCTGCCCCCAGCGGCGGGCGACTCGGGCCGACCTTATTGCACACGTCTCGCAGTTGCACATCGCTTGCAACAAGGTGCAACCGGACGAGGAGAGGCCTCCGCAACACGGACGGAACACGGGAGCCGGACACGCGGCCGGGAGTTCACCGCACGGAAACAGTGGCGCGCCGGTCACCGAAACGTGCCGACGGCACCGTGAACGCCACGTCGCCCCCTCCTGGGAGGGGGTGCCGCCCAGCCCCTCGACCCGGGCGTCCCCGACGCCCCGGCCCCGCCCCGTGCGGCCCGCGCCCGATGCCGGCCGCACCGATCCGTCAGGAGGTTGCCGTGGACACCGGCGACACCGCTTGGGTCCTGGCCAGCGCCGCGCTGGTGCTGTTCATGACCCCCGGCCTGGCGCTCTTCTACGGCGGCATGGTCCGCGCGAAGAGCGTCCT
>DASQXT010000568.1:0-12664 GCA_035639575.1 Geodermatophilus sp. | reverse complement strand
GTTCTGGCTCGGGTTCTTCGAGACCGCGCTGGCCGAGGACGAGCTGATCGTCGAGATCCGCGTGCCACGCACCGGGTCGGCCGGCTGGGCGTACGAGAAGTTCACCCGCCGGGCCAACGACTGGCCGATCGTCGCCGCGGCCGCGGTCGACGGGCGGGTGGCGCTGGCCAACATGGCCGGCTCGGTCGTCCGGGCCACCGCGACCGAGGAGGCCCTGGCGCGGGGTGCCTCCATCGAGGAGGCCGCCGCGCTGGCCGACCAGGGCACCAGCCCGGGGGCGGACATGCACGCCGACCAGGAGTACCGCCGGCACCTCGCCCGGCTGCTCACCCGCAGGGCGCTGGAGAAGGCAGCCGGGGCTCCCGCAGCCGCGGCCTGAGGCAGGACCCCCTCCCGGCCCCTGCGGGCTCCTCCCGCGGTGGGCCGGCAGGGGGTCCTGCTGGCTTCAGCCGGCGGGGGTGAGCATCCCGGCGCCGACGGTGGCGTTGGTGGCCTCGTCGACCAGGATGAACCGGCCGGTCACCCGGTTGCGGGTGTAGTCGTCGACGAACAGCGGCTGGGTGACGCGCAGGCGCACCCGGCCGATGTCGTTGAGGCCGAGCTCGGTGGCCTCCCGGTCGCGGTGCAGCGTGTTCACGTCGAGCCGGTAGGCCAGCTCCTTGACCATCGCGCGCGCCGTGCGGGTGGTGTGCTTGATCGCGATCCGCTGGCGAGGCCGCAGCGGCTCGTCGGTCATCCAGCAGACCAGCGCGTCGAGGTCCTGCGTGGCCGTCGGGGCGTTCTCCGGCTTGCCGATCAGGTCGCCGCGGGAGACGTCGACGTCGTCGGCGAGCCGCAGCGTCACCGCCATCGGCGGGAAGGCCTCGTCCACCGCGCCGCGCGGGCCGTCGATACCGGCGATCGTCGTCGGCAGGCCGCTGGGCAGCACCGTGACCTCGTCGCCGACGCGGAAGACCCCGCTGGCGACGGTGCCGGCGTAGCCGCGGTAGTCGTGGTGCTCCTCGGTCTGCGGCCGGATGACGTACTGCACCGGGAACCGCGCGTCGGTGAGGTTGCGGTCGCTGGCCACGTGCACGTGCTCGAGGTGGTGCAGCAGCGTCGGGCCCTCGTACCAGGGCGTGTTCGCCGAGTGGGTGACGACGTTGTCGCCGTGCAGCGCCGAGATGGGGACGACGGTCAGGTCCGGGACGCTGAGCTTGGCCGCGAACGCGCCGAACTCGTCGGCGATCGACTCGAAGACCTCCTCCGACCAGTCGACGAGGTCCATCTTGTTGATCGCGACCACCAGGTGCGGCACCCGCAGCAGCGAGGCGAGGAAGGCGTGCCGGCGGCTCTGCTCCACCATGCCCTTGCGGGCGTCGACCAGCACGATCGCCAGGTCGGCGGTCGAGGCGCCGGTGACCATGTTGCGCGTGTACTGCACGTGGCCGGGGGTGTCGGCCAGGATGAACGTGCGCCGCGGGGTGGCGAAGTAGCGGTAGGCGACGTCGATGGTGATGCCCTGCTCGCGCTCGGCCCGCAGGCCGTCGGTGAGCAGCGCGAGGTCGACGTGGTCGCCCTTGCTGGCGCGGGCCACGGCCTCGTACTGGTCCTCGAAGATGGCCTTGCTGTCGTAGAGCAGCCGGCCGATCAGCGTGCTCTTGCCGTCGTCCACCGAGCCGGCGGTCGCGATGCGCAGGATGTCCTTGCGCGCCGTGGCGAGCTCCACGGCGTGCTCGGCGACGGGGGAGTGCACGTCGACCGGCTGCTCGGCGGCGTCGGTCGCGGTGGGGTACGTGGTGTCGGTGTCAGGGTGGATGCCGGGCTGGGCGGCGCTGTTGGCGGCCATCAGAAGTAGCCCTCCTTCTTCCGGTCCTCCATGGCGGCGTCGCTGACCTTGTCGTCGCCCCGGGTGGCGCCCCGCTCGGTCATCCGGGTCACCGCGACCTCGGCGATGACGTCGGCGACCGTGGTGGCCTCCGAGCGGACCGCGGCGGTCAGGTTCGCGTCGCCGACGGTGCGGTACCGGACCGTGGCCCGGAACGGCTGCTCGCCGTCCCTGGGGCGGATGAACTCGTTGACCGCGTACAGCATCCCCTGGCGCTCGACGACCTCCCGCTCCTCGGCGAGGTACAGCGGCGGGATGGCGATGTGCTCGCGGGCGATGTACTGCCAGATGTCCAGCTCGGTCCAGTTCGACAGCGGGAAGACCCGGATCGACTCACCGAGGTGGATGCGGCCGTTGTACAGGTCCCACAGCTCGGGGCGCTGGTTCTTCGGGTCCCACTGGCCGAACTCGTCGCGGAAGCTGAACACCCGCTCCTTGGCGCGCGCCTTGTCCTCGTCGCGTCGGGCGCCCCCGAACAGCGCGGTGAAGCCGTGCTCCTCGACCGCCTCGAGCAGCACCGGCGTCTGGATGCGGTTGCGGGAGCCGTTGGGCTCCTCCTTCACCAGGCCCCTGGCCATGGCGTCGGGAACCGAGGCGACGATCAGCTGCACGCCGAGCTCGACGACCCGCTTGTCGCGGAACTCCAGCACGTCGGGGAAGTTCAGCCCGGTGTCGACGTGCATGACGGGGAACGGGATGCGGGCCGGCGCGAACGCCTTGCGAGCCAGCTCCAGCATCACGATGGAGTCCTTGCCGCCGGAGAAGAGCAGCACCGGGCGCTCCAGCTCCGCGGCCACCTCGCGGATGACGTGGATGGACTCGGCCTCCAGCGTCTCCAGCTGGGAGAGCCGGTAGTCGGGTGTGGTCACGAGCTGGAGCTCCGGGGAGGTCGGGGACAAGGCCGGAACCAGCAGCAACCACACCGGTCCGGGGGAGATTCCCGCGCACCAGTCTCCGTCATCACCGTCAGTACTCGGTCATGACCCCGGTCGCACCGCCGCCAGCAGCCGGTCGGCCAGCTCCGGACGGCAGACCAGCAGGTCCGGGAGGGACGGGTCCGGTTCGTTGTAGCGCAGCGGCGAGCCGTCCAGCCGGACGGCGGTCAGCCCGGCGGCGCGGGCGACGGCGACCGGCGCGGCCGAGTCCCACTGGTACATGCCACCGGCGTGCACGTAGGCGTCGACCTCGCCGCGGACGACGGCGGTCACCTTCCACCCGGCCGAGCCCATCGGTACCAGCTCGGCATCGAGAGCCGCCGCCGCGGTGGCGGCCACCGCGGGCGGGCGGCTGCGGCTGACCGCGATCCGCGGCCGGCCGCCCCGTGACGGGGGCACGGCGGGCGCGGGGTCGGTGACCAGCACCTCGTCCAGCGCCGGCAGCGCCACAGCGGCTGTGACCAGGTCCCCCCCCGCCCCGCGCTCGCCGGCCGCCCACAGCGCCACGTGCACCGCCCAGTCCGGACGCGGCGCCTCGCCGTACTCGCGGGTGCCGTCGAGCGGGTCGACGATCCACACCCGGTCGGCGGTCAGCCGGCGGCGGTCGTCGACCGCCTCCTCGCTGAACACGGCGTCGTCCGGACGCTGCTCGGCCAGCACACCGGCGATCGCGGCCTGCGCGTCGGCGTCGCCGGCGTCCCCGAGCGCCCGGCCGGTGAGCCGGCCCTCCCCGCGCAGCCCGGTGAGGACGGCGGCGGCCGCCCGGGCCGCGGCGGCGGCGACCTCGACGTCCCTCACGGGCGGTCGGACAGGGCCGTGGCGTCGGTGGGACGCCCCGGTGGCCGGTGCCGGCCGGAGGCATCGGTGATCGCGCCGAAGTAGTCGGCGCGCAGCTCCTCCCGCGGCATGACGAACACGCCGCGGGCCTCGACCAGCGTCCGGTCGGGCGCCGCCGTGGTCGCGATCGTGCCGGTGACGACGCACTTGCGGCCGGCAGCCTCGGTGACCTGCGCCCGCATCGTCAGCGGCGTCGACAGCGGCACCGGCCGGCGGTAGTCCACCTCCAGGCGGACGGTCATGCCCCACAGCCCCTCGGCGATCGCCGCCGAGCCGAGCAGCTGGTCCATGAGCATGCTGCTCATGCCGCCGTGCACGTAGCCGGGCGGGCCCTCGTAGGCCGGGCCGAGCAGGGCCTCGCCGACGACGCCGGCCCCCACCCGGCGGATCCGCACCGGCGGGGCGAGGGCGCTCCCCACGCCGCTCACGGGGCTGTAGACGCGGCGGAAGACCACGGGGTCGTCGAGCGCGGGCAGCTGCGTCACCGGCCGCTGCGCGGCGGCCAGGCGGGCGGTGACGGCCCGCGCGTCGGCGGCCGCGGCCCGCAGCTGGTCGGCCGGGACGGTGGTGAGCACGGAGGCGTCCACCAGCTCCCGCAGCGCCGTGCCGAGCTCGGTCACCGCGGCCATCAGGTCGGCGTCGTAGGGCTGCCCGCCCGCGTCGGAGGTCACCCGCGGACGGTAACCGGACCGCCCGGGGGCTCAGGCCGCCGGGCCGTCCGGCACCGGCGGGGCTCCCGTGCCCGGACCGGACCGGGGCAGCCGGACGGTGAACGTCGCGCCCCGGCCGGGGGCGGTGTCCAGGTGCACCGTGCCGCCGTGCGCGTGCACCAGCGCGCTGACGATGGCCAGCCCCAGTCCGGTGCCGCCGGCCGTCCGGGCCCGGGACGGGTCGGCGCGGTAGAAGCGCTCGAACACCCGCGCGGCGTCCTCGGGCGCCATGCCCGGCCCCTGGTCGGCCACCCGCAGCACGACCACGCCGCCGTCGTCGCCGTCCGCCGTCCCATCGGTGGGCGCCGGCTCGTCGGAGATGCCCACCGTGACCGGCGCGGTCGGCGGCGTGTGCACCAGCGCGTTGGTCACGAGGTTGCCGACGACCTGCCGCAGCCGGGCCTCGTCGCCGAGGACCACGGGCACCTCGCTGAGCGCCTCGTCCAGGTGCAGGGTGATCGACCGCTCGGGCTGGACGGCGCGGGCGTCGTGGACGGCGTCCCCCGCGACCTCGGCCAGGTCGACGGGCGTGATGGTCAGGGGGCGCTGCTGGTCCAGGCGGGCCAGCTGCAGCAGGTCCTCGACCAGCAGGCCCATCCGGGCACCCTCGGACTCGATGCGCTGCATCAGCCGGGCCGTCTCCTCCGGGCTGCGCACCGCCCCCTGCCGGTAGAGCTCGGCGAAGCCGCGGATCGAGGTCAGCGGGGTGCGCAACTCGTGGCTGGCGTCGGCGACGAACCGGCGCATCCGGCTCTCCGACGCGCGGGCCTGCTCCTCGGAGGCCTGCTGCGCCCGGAACCCGTACTCGATGCGGCTGAGCATCCCGTTGAGCGCGGTGGCGAGCCGGCCCACCTCGGTGCGGTCGTCGCCGGCCGGCACGCGCTGGGACAGGTCGCCGGCGGCGATCGCGGCGGCCGTGCGCTCCACCTCGGTCAGCGGGCGCAGGCTGTTGCGGACCAGCACGTACGCGGCGGCCCCGAGGACGGTGAGCACGACGAGACCGACGACCACCTCGATGGCGACCAGCTGGCCGATGACCGCCGCGTCCCGGCCGAGGTCGTCCGCCACGATCAGGGTGTAGCCGTCGCCGAGGTCGCGGGCGAGCAGCTGCCAGTCGCCGTCCCGGGCCCAGGTGTCGGGTCCGGGGCCGCGCCGGCTGCCGTCCTCGAGGACCTCGGAGACGTCCGGGAGGTCGTCGGCCTTCGGCGGGAACACGTAGATGACGGTCGGCTCGTCGGAGTCCGGCCCGACGCAGCTGACGTAGTAGCTGTTCGGCGTCGCCCGCGCCACGCCGTGCACGCAGGCGGCGAGCACGTCCTCGTTCGACTCGGCCTGGTTCATCAGCTGCCGCAGCTCGTTGCCCTGCTGCTTGGCCAGGTAGCTGTGCAGCATCCCCGTGGCAGCGGCGCCCGTGGCGGTCAGGGCGACCCCGACCAACGCCACGATGAGCGCGACCAGGGTGACCCGCAGCGGCTGGCGCGTCGCGCGACGGCCGGGGTGGGAGGACGTGCTGGTCACGGTGTCATCGGTTCGTGCCCGCTGCGGTGTTCGCGATCCTGCCCGCTCACGTCCCGCGGGGCAGTCGCAGCGTGTAGCCCACGCCGCGGATGGTGTGCAGCAGCCGCGGCTCGGTGGTGTCGACCTTGCGGCGCAGGTAGGAGATGTAGGACTCAACGACGTTGGCGTCGCCGTTGAAGTCGTAGTTCCACACGTGGTCGAGGATCTGCGCCTTGGACAGCACGCGCCCGGCGTTGGCCATCAGGTAGCGCAGCAGCTTGAACTCCGTCGGCGACAGGCTGACCACCTGGCCGGCCTTGACGACCTCGTGCGACTCCTCGTCGAGCTCGATGTCGGCGAAGGAGAGCCGCGGGGAGTCGGCGGGGCGCTGCGGCCCGGTGCTGCGGCGCAGCACGGCCCGGATGCGGGCCAGCACCTCGTCGAGGCTGAACGGCTTGGTGACGTAGTCGTCGCCGCCCAGGGTCAGCCCGGACACCTTGTCCTCCGCGGCGTCGCGGGCGGTGAGGAAGAGCACGGGGGTGTGCCGGCCGCTCTCCCGCAGCCGGCGGACGACGCCGAAGCCGTCGAGCCCGGGCATCATCACGTCGAGCACCAGCAGGTCGGGGCGGAAGGACCCGGCCATCGCCAGCGCCTGCTGCCCGTCCGCGGCCGTGGCCACCTCGAAGCCGGCGTAGCGGAGGCTGGCCGACAGCAGTTCGCGGATGTTGGGTTCGTCGTCCACCACGAGGAGTCGGGCCTCCGGTGCCGAGCCCCTGCCGGTGCTGCTCACAGCACCTCCCGTCGAACGTGTTGCGGTGGTCATGGCACGAGGGTGCGGGCCGCTGCTGGAGCAGCCCTGGGCGTTCCCTGTGAGGAGTCTGGACGGCGTTCAGCCGCCCATCGCCCGGCCTCGCCGCCAGTAGCCGATCGCGTGGTGCTGCGCCCGCGTCAGCCCCCACCGGCCGCGGAGGTCGGCGCGCACCGCCCGGACCGTCGCGGACTCCGCGGCCACCCAGGCGAACAGGTCGTCGCCCGCGGGCCGCTCCAGCGCCGCGACGGCGTCGACCAGCAGCGTCCCCTCACCGGGCGGGGTGCCGTCGCGGTGCAGCCAGTGGACCGCCACCCCCTCGGGCGCCGGCAGCGGCTGCTCCTCGGCAGCGTCGGCGA
Organism: Geodermatophilus sp.; assembly: GCA_035639575.1. GTDB lineage: Bacteria > Actinomycetota > Actinomycetes > Mycobacteriales > Geodermatophilaceae > Geodermatophilus. Next base: position 5,651 of record DASQXT010000568.1, on the reverse strand, counting down.
CCTCCACCAGCGCGACGCCGCGGGCCGAGGGCGGCGCGGACGCCAGGATGCGGGTGATCGCCGGCAGCGCCGTCTCGTCGCCGGCCAGCAGCAGCCACCCGGCCGGGCGGTCGCCCAGCGGACCGCCGCCCGCGACGGCCACCGTCGTCCCGGGGACGGCGGCCCCGGCCCACGCCGCCGCCGGGCCGTCGCCGTGCAGCACGAAGTCGATCTCCACCTCGCCGCGCTCGGGGTCCTGCCGGCGGGCGGTGTAGCTGCGCAGGCTCACCCCGTGGGCGCCCTCGGGCCAGACGATCCGCCCGTCCCGCTGCACCGACGGCCAGCGTGGCGCCGGGTCGCCGACCCGGGGGACCAGCAGCGAGATCGTGGGACCGGCCGCCGCGGCCGCCGCGGGCGTGCCCGAGAGCAGGATGCGGCGCACCGAGGGGGTGACGTCGTGGACCGAGGTCACGGTGAGGACGTCGACCGGCCGGGTGGGGTCTGGGACGGTCACGGGGCCCGAGCCTAGATGCGGGCCGACCCGGCCGACCCCGGGGGAATGGGGTCGACCGGGCCGGCGATCGAGGACGGGGCCGTCACACTGAGTGTTCGTTCACTCTGCGTTGAGCAGCGAGAACGGTGTAGCGGTCCGCGTCGGGCAGAACGCTACGTGACGATCGCCCGTGCGTCAGTGCCCGCACGGGTGATTGGTCCCCCCGGACGGGTGATGTGTGTCCCGGGTCCGCGCCGGGCAGAGGCGGGGGACCGCACCGAGCACCCGGGGAGGACCACGTGTCGGACGACCTGGACAAGGGTGACCACGTCACCTGGAAGAGCCACGGCCAGGAGGTCGAGGGCACCGTCAAGCGCGAGATCACGTCCAAGACCGAGGCGGCCGGCAGGAAGGTGAAGGCCAGCAAGGACGAGCCGCAGTACGAGGTCGAGAGCGACGAGACCGGCAAGACCGCGGTGCACAAGCCCGGCGCCCTGCACGAGAAGTGACCGGCGCGGTACAGATGAACGCACCAGGAGGAGGACGACCGTGAGCGAGACCGGAGACCAGTTCGCCGGAACGGCCGCGCGCAGCACCAAGCACAGCCCACGGGTCGACGAGGAGCTCGAGCACGAGATCCAGGGGATGCTCAAGGGCGAGCGGGCCACCCGCGCCGAGGAGTGGCGCGAGGTGGAGCCGCAGGCCGAGGGCGACCCCGACATCGACAGCAGCCCGGACAGCACGCTGGTCGGCGGCGTCCCGGTGGGGATGACCGAGGACGCCGTCGTCGCCCGCGCCGAGCTGGCCCGCTGGCTGGTCCGGGCCGACTTCCCGAGCGACGGGCCGGCGCTCGTGGAGGCGGCCCTGGACCACCGGGCCCCGGACGCGGTCGTCGACGAGCTGCGGCGGCTGCCCGAGGGCGAGACCTACGAGCGGATCGGGGACGTCGTCCGCGCGCTGGGCTACCCGACCGAGACGTGACGTGTGGCGGCCGGGATCCGGGTGCACCGGTTCCCGGCCGTCATCCTCCCTCGACGGCCTCCCGCTCCTCGTCCTCGGCGATCTCCTCGGCGCCCCGCCGCCGGAACAGCCGGGAGCCGGGGAAGCCCTTCACCACGTGCCGCAGGTCCTGCATGGTGTCGAGCAGGTCGCGCACGTCCTGGCCGACCGACCCCATGGACCCGATCACCGGCAGGATGTCCTCGTCGAGGTGCGCCATCAGCCGGGGCAGCCGGTCGATGAAGGCGACCACCGCCTCCACCTCGTCCGGGTCGATGCTCGCCGCGAGGCGGCGCACCGCCGGGGCGAGGGTGGTCAGCGGCTCCTGGAAGAGGTCGACCATCGGGTCGACCCGGCCCAGCAGCCCGTCGGCCCGGCTGACCGCGCCGTCCGCGGCGGAGGTCGTCGCGCCGACGGCGGTGATCGCGTCGTCGGCCTTCCGGGTGGTGGCGTCGACGGCGGCGATGGCGTCGTCGGAGCGGGAGATGGTCTGCCCGATGGCGGTGATGGCGTCGTCGGAGCGGGACACCGTGCGGCCCACCGCCAGGATGGCCTCGTCGGCCGTGCGCTGGGTGGCCTCGACCGCGCTGATCGCCGCGTCGGCCCTCTGCTGGGTGCTGCCGACCGCCGTGATCGCCTCGTCCGCCTTGCGCTGGATGACCCCGACCGCCGCGACGGCGTCCTCGGCCCTCTGCCGGGTCTCGTCCACCGCGGCGACCTCTTCGTCGGCCCTCTGCCGGGTGGCCTGCACGGCAGCGACGGCGTCGTCGGCCCGTCGGCGCGTGCCCTCCACGGCGGTGATCGCCGCGTCGGCCCGGTCCACGACACCTTCGACCCGGTCGAGCAGCGACTCCACGCGCCCGACGATCGTCGCCAGCCGCGGGACCAGCGCCAGCGCCTCGGTGACGCCCTCCCGGAGCCCCGCCACCGCGGAGACCACGTCGGACGGGCCCGGTACGAACGGCAGTCTCACCTCGGGGACGCTACGACGGCGCGCAGGGTCCTGCCCGGCGATCCCCGCGCGTCCGACCCGGGCGGGGCCTCCGCGCCCGTATCGTGGGTGACCGTTCGACTGCGCAGCGGTACCTCCGCGCGTGGTCGGGGGACGACGGTGCCCGTCAGGGCGGTGGTTCGACGATGGGGTGTCGGCACGGGTGGGGAACGAGCGCACGCGCGATGACGCGGGGGAGGCCCGGTCCTCCGGGCGTTCCCGCGGCCGGCGCCGCCCGGACGCGCCGTCCCCGGCCGCGGGCGACGGGACGCCGGTCCGTCAGCCGATCACCGTCGAGCAGCTGATCGCCCGCCAGGGCGGCGAGGTCGGCCGCCGCCGGGCCGCCCGCACCGGTGAGATCCCGCTGCCCCTGGCCGCCGGCGAGAAGACCCCGGAGCGCCGGCGCGGCCTGCCTCAGGTGCCCGCCGACCCCCCGACCCCCACCACGCCACCGGCCCCCGCCGCCCTCCCGGCGGCCCGGCTGCCCTCCGGGCGGCGTGCCGGCGACGTTCTGCGGGCGGCCGACGACACCCCGGCCCCGCAGCGCGGCCTGCCCCCGGTCCCGGGTGGGCCGGCCGGGCGTGCGCCCGCGGTCGCCGGGCCGCCGGCCGCCGTCCCCCCACCGCCCGTACCGACCGCGCAGCCTCAGCTCCAGGCCGAGCCGCCGCGCAGCGGGCTGCCGCCGGTGCCGCCGACGGCCCGCCCGTCGGTGCCGCTCTTCCCGCCGTTCGACGAGGCGACGGGCCACCGCCCGTCCCGGCCGATCGCGCCACTGCCGCCGATCCCGGGCCGGGACGCCGCACCGTCCGGCGCCACCCGGCTGGCGCCGCCCTCGCCGCGCGAGCGCCGGGCCGCTCGCCGCGCCGCCCGCAGCCCGGGCCGCCGCCGGCTCGTCCGCGCCGCCATCGGCCTGGCGGCCCTCCTGGGCGTCGTCCTCGCCTACCACCTCGGGCTGTACTTCTACGTCGACCAGCGCATCGAGCGGGTCGACGCGCTGACCCCCGACGGCGCCGAGGTGCTCGCCCCCCGGCTGCAGGAGGGCGCGGCCACCTACCTGGTCGTGGGCACGGGCCTGCCCGGCGCGGAGGGGCCGGCCTCGGTGGCCACCCTGCTGGCGCACGTCACCGCGGACGAGGAGCGGGCCGTCCTGGTCAGCATCCCGCCGACCGCGCTGGTCGACACCCCCACCTGCGTCCGCGCCGACGGCGAGGTGCGCGAGGCGGTCACCGAGTCCTTCGCCGACTCGCTGCTGCAGGGCGGGCCGTCGTGCACGGTCCGCGTGGTGCAGCAGCTCTCCGGGCTGCGGGTCGACCACTACCTCGGCGTGGACCTGACCCGGCTGCCCGGCATGGTCGACGCCCTCGGCGGCGTCGCCGTGTGCCTGCCCCTGGCGACTCCGGCGGTCACCACCTCGGCCGATCCGCTCCCGACCGGCGCGAGCACCATGTCCGGGGACCGCACCACCGGCTACCTCGCCCCCGGGGACGCCGGTGCCGACGTCACCGGCGAGGCGGTCGCCGAGCGCGCGCAGCTCGTGCTCACCTCCACCCTGCGGACGGCGATGTCGACGGGCACCTTCGGCAACCCGGCCACCCTCACCCGGTTCCTGACCCGCGCCTCCGACGCCCTCACCGTCGACGGGACGACCACCCTCGGCGACCTGCGCACCCTCGCCGGCACGCTCGGCGACCTCTCCGGCGACGCGGTGCAGCGGACCGGCCTGCCGGTGGCCCAGGTGGGTCACGTGCCGGCGGGCAGCGACCAGGCCCACGTCGTGCTCGACGCTCCCGCCACCCGTGCCCTGTTCGACCAGGTGATCGAGGAGGGCCGGCTCCCCGAGGAGCTGGTCGCCCCCGACCCCGCCGACCCGGCCGCCGTGGCCGCTGCGCCCACCCCCGCGGCGGCCGAGCAGCCCGTCACCACGCCCGCCGAGCAGCCGTTGACCGCCGCGCCCGCGGGGATCACCCTCGACGTCCTCAACGGCACCGCCACCAGCGGGCTGGCCGCCACCGTGGCCGACCAGCTGCGGGCGCAGGGCTTCGGCGTCGGCCAGGTCGGCAACGAGCTCGGCGTGGTCAACGAGACCGTCGTCCGCTTCGGTGCCGGCGCCGAGGAGCAGGCCCGCACCGTCGCCGCCGCCGTCCCGGGTGCGGTGCTGCAGCCCAGCGACGCGACCGGCGGGGCCGTCCAGCTGGTCATCGGGCCGGGCTTCTCCAGCGTCGTCCCGGTCGTGATCCCCCCGGAGCCGGTCGCGGCCCCGGAGGCGCCCGCCCCTGCGGCGCCCGCCACCCCGTCCGCGGAGCCGGCCGCGGCCGCCAGCTGCTGAGCGGACGAGTCGGGGACGGCACGTGGCCGCGGTGTCGTGACGAGCGGGGGCCCGGAGGGTCTCCCGAGGAGCGACGGGTGCGGCTCAGCCGGCCCCGTTCAGGGCACCGCCCCGAGCGTGCGAGGGGTGGGGAGAACGGGGTCCTTCATCAGCCGAAGCGGCCGGAGATGTAGTCCTCGGTCGCCTTCTGGTCCGGGTTGCTGAAGATCTTCTCGGTCGGGTTGAACTCGATCAGCCGGCCCGGCTGGCCGACCCCGCTGAGGTTGAAGAAGCCGGTCTGCTCGCTCACCCGCGCCGCCTGCTGCATGTTGTGGGTGACGATGACGATGGTGAACCGCTCCTTGAGGTCGGCCATCAGGTCCTCGATGGCCAGCGTGGAGATCGGGTCCAGCGCGGAGGCCGGCTCGTCCATGAGCAGGACGTCGGGCTCGACGGCGATCGCGCGGGCGATGCACAGCCGCTGCTGCTGACCACCGGAGAGCCCGGCACCCGGGCGGTTGAGCCGGTCCTTCACCTCGTTCCAGAGGTTGGCGCCCCGGAGCGAGCGCTCCACGAGGTCGTCGAGGTCGGACTTCTTCATCTTCTTGTTGTTCAGCCGGATGCCCGCGGCGACGTTCTCGTAGATCGACATGGTCGGGAACGGGTTGGGCCGCTGGAAGACCATGCCGATCTGGCGCCGGACGTCCACCGGGTCGACGTCCGCGCCGTAGAGGTCCTGCCCGTCCATGACGATCTTGCCCTCGACGCGTCCACCCGGGATGACCTCGTGCATCCGGTTGATCGAGCGCAGGAAGGTCGACTTCCCGCAGCCCGACGGCCCGATGAGCGCGGTGATGCTGCGCGGCTCGATCGAGACGTTGACG
>DASQXT010000567.1:0-4607 GCA_035639575.1 Geodermatophilus sp. | reverse complement strand
CCGCCAGTCGCGCCGGCGCACGAACAGCGCACCCAGACCGACCAGCATGCACACGCCGAGCACCGGGCCGGGGGTGTAGAAGTACCGCTGGTAGGAGCGCAGGTTGCCGACCATGTCCGCGTCGTAGCCGTACGGCCCGGGGGCGAGCACCGGCGTGCAGTCGTACTGCTCCACCGGCTGCGGGTACGGGAACGCCCACCAGGTCGGGCAGGTGTCCTGCGGGCCGGACACCCGGCCCGGCTCGACGTAGTGCACGGTCTCCGAGAGCAGCTGGCGGAGGTAGTCCCACGGCTGACCCGTGATGGCGATCGTGGCGAACTCGGCGAGGTCCTCCTCCGACCACACCCGCTCGCCGTCCACCACGGCGTTGGCCGGGCTGTCGGCGAACCAGACGAACTGGTCACCGGGGCGGCGCTCCTCCGGCGGCTGCGTCGGGCACAGGGGCTGCAGCCGCTCGGGCACGTCCAGCTCCTCGCACTGGACGAAGGTGGCGACCCGTCCGTAGAGGAAGTGGCCGGTGTAGTCGGTCAGCCCGAACGAGCCGTGCACGCTGCCGAACCAGGCCGCGTAGGGCACCAGCAGCGCCGCCACACCGGCGAGGAAGGCGACCACCGCCGGCCAGCGCAGCGTCCGGACCAGCAACCGCACGACCAGGTAGACGAAGACGACGCCCACGAGGAAGAGCCCCACCGTGCGGGTGAGCGTCAACAGGCCCAGGACGACGCCGACCGCCGCGACCAGCAGAGGGCCCGGTCGCTCGCGGACCAGCAGGAGCACCAGCGCGACGGCCAGGAGGAACACGAAGAGCGTCTCGGCCAGGATGAAGTGCTCGATGTCCAGCAGGTAGGCGTCGAAGGCGAGCGGCAGGACGGCGAGCACGCTCAGCCAGCGGGCGACGCCGCGGCGCTGCAGCAGCGCGTAGACCAGCACCACGACGACCAGGCCGAGCACGTGCTGGACGATCGCCACCTCGCGGAACGTGGTGACCGGGTTCAGCAGGGCCAGGAAGGCCGAGTAGCCCCACGGCCGGTCGACGGCGGGCTCGACCCACTCCGCCCGGTCGACGTAGGTGCCCGAGTCGGGGAACCACAGCGCCGTCGAGTACGCCGCGGTCACGTAGCCGCGCGCGATCGCGGCGAGGACCAGCACGACGAGCAAGACGGCGTGCCGGCGGGCCGCCCGCAGTGCGCGGGTCACCGGGCCGGGGCGGGCGGCGTCGGCTGCCCCGGACGCGGACGCGCCCGCCGCCGGCGCGGGGTCCTCGAGGGACTCCGGCCGGCGACGGGCGCCTGGTGCCTGCGTCACGCCGCGGTGGGGCGGGGACTCCCGTGGTCGTCCGCCGTGGCGTCCGGTCGCTGGGACGAGACCTCCTCGTGGTAGTCCTCCTCCACGTTGACGTCCCAGATGTCGTGGTGCGTGCCGTCGGCGATGTTCTGCACGGTCAGCATGGCCGTGAGCATCGAGTGGTCCTGGTTGTTGTAGCGGAACATGCCGTTGCGCCCGACCGGGTGCAGGTTCGGCGTGTGCTCCTCCATCCAGCGCCGGATGACCTCGACGTTGTCCTTGTACCCGGCGTCGTAGAACGGGTAGGCCTTCGGCATCCGGACGACGAAGCCGCGCTCGACGTCGGAGGCCTTGGCCAGCCCGAGCTGCTCGAGCTCACGGGCACCCTGGGCGATGAGCTCCTCGTCGGACCGGTTCCAGGTGTCGTCGCCGACGTTGACGAAGAACTCCAGGCCCAGGCAGGTGCGCCCGTCCTTGACCAGGTACGGCGACCAGGAACCGAAGTTCTGGATCCGGCCGACCTGGACGTCGGGGGAGTGGATGTAGATCCAGTTGTCGGGGAAGCCGGCCTCGACCGGGAGCACCAGCGCCACGGTGAGGAAGTCGCGGTACTTCAGGGCGTCGGCCGCCGCGAGCACCTCCGCCGGGGGCTTCGGGTCGAGGGCGTGCACCAGCGAGGAGAACGGCATCGAGCTGATGAAGTGGTCGGCCTCGTAGCGCTTCTCGGCACCGATGTCGCTGCGGGTGGCCTCGGGCGCGCCCGCGCCGGCGCCGTAGCCGCCGGTGACCACCGTGGTGAGGCCGGTGACCCCGCGGCCGGGCTCCCAGTGCACGGTGCGGACCTTCTCCTCCAGGACCACCGTGCCGCCGCGCTCCTGCACCTTGCGTGCGGCGGTCTCCCACATCATCCCGGGCCCGTACTTGGGGTACTGGAACTCCTCGATGAGGGAGGTGATCTCCTTCTGGTTGCGCTTGGGCATCAGCGCGTTGACCACCGCACCGACCAGCGACAGGTTCTTGATCCGCTGGGCGGCCCAGTCGGCCGGCAGCTGGTCGACCGAGACGCCCCACAGCTTCTCGTTGTAGGTCTTGAAGAAGTGCTGGTAGAGCCGCCTGCCGAAGCGGGCGATGACCCAGCCCTCCAGGGTGTCCTGGTTCTTCGGCGGGCGGATCCGCGCCCAGAGGTAGGACGCCACGCAGCGCACGGCCTCGACCGGGCCGAGGTTGCCCAGGGCGTTGCTGGCCTTGAGCGGGTAGTCGTACAGCTTGCCGTTGTAGAAGATCCGGCTCATCCGCGGCCGGAGCAGGAAGTCCTCGTCAGGGAGGATCTCGTGCCAGAGGGCCTCGACCTCGGGGACCTTGGTGAAGAAGCGGTGGCCGCCGATGTCGAAGCGCCAGCCCTCGCGCTCGGCGGTGCGGCTGATGCCGCCCACCATCGCGTCACCCTCCAGCACGGTGACCGGTACCTGGCGACGGACCAACTCGTAGGCGGCGGTCAGCCCCGCGGGTCCGGCGCCGATCACCGCCACACTGGTGCGGTTGCCGTCGGTGGTCATGAAGTCTCGCCTTCTCGCTGTTGGACCCACGACGACGCGGCTCGGACGACCCCGACCGTTCCGGACGACCCCGTCCCATGGGAATGGCACATTCACCTTGCACGGTACCGGGGTGGTGCTGCGGTGGGCCGGGCCGCCTTCCGGCCGGTGGACGCACCGCGGCCCCCGTCCTCGGGGCGAGGACGGGGGCCGCGGTGCGTCCGGCGAGGTCAGATGTCGTAGTACATCGCGAACTCCCCCCGCGTGATTGAGCAGCTGTGGCTCTTCGGTGATATGGCCCCTGAGCTGCCCATTCATGGTTGGTGATGTTCGAAGACTGATGGGTCTCGTTGAACCTCTTGGGGACTGGATGGGGACTGGCGGCAGGCCCTCCGGTGACGGCGCCGCGATCGGTTGGCTGCCTTGACCATGGCTGCGGCACGGAAGCCGGCTCCCACGCCCCAGCACGCCCGCGGTTTCGCCGACGCGCGTCCCACCCGATCAGCGTGCCGGCTGCCTCGGTCGCGGGAAGGGCGCTTCGCGTCCCTTCGGGATCGGCCTGCGGCCGACCCTTCCCCCGACCAGCGGCAGCCGGATTGGGGCGGGTTGTGGGAAGCGCGGGGGAGTGAGGACGGCGAGCCCTGTCGGGCCGATTGTTGGCGCCCACCGTCCCGAGGGGAGGACGAGGACACCTCCTGCCGTCGCAGCTTCCCCCCACACCCCAGGAGGCATCAGGCCCTCCACTGAGCTCGGGCGCGGTAAACCCGGTCAGGTGACACGTGCCTCGGCCAGCTCCTCACTGTGTCGGCAGGGCGGCCAGGATCAGTTCGTGGCGGAGCAGCGATCCAGGCAGCAGCGTCGCAGTGTCGTTGTCGCCAACCTGGCCTGCGCCCTCGTGGTAGCCGACGCGGGCGCGGCCACCACATCTCTCGTGGCCGGCGGGCCGTGGGACTGGGGTCGGTTCTAGCTATTCTTTCTCTTGGTGCTCCTCAGCGCTGGGGCTTCGAGCGTTGCCTCAGCGGTGGCCCGCCGCACCACGCCAGAGGCGCAGCGCAAGTCCGCCGAGGACGACGAGATGACCCGAGCCATGCGCACGGGGTCCCTGCCGCCAAGTGCCGACCCACAGTCATGGCGCAGGCGCATCCCACGCCAAGGTGGGGAAGCTGCCGTGATCGGAGCGGTCTGCAGCTGTCTGTCCATCGCTGCAGCCGTGCTCACGGCGACGGCGGCCCATCTGAACAACGACGACGACCCCATGCTGTGGACGCTGGCGGTCGTGGCGCTGCTCCTCCTTGCACCGCTCGTCTGGGCGCTGGTCCGGGTACGGGCGCGGGGGTGGGCGGCCCGGCGCGGACCAGGCCTGGTCGGCGCCATCGCGACCGGTGGGCGGGGGGTTCCAGCCGAGCAGGGGCGCAGCTCAGCGTGGCGACGGCGATGCCGCTTCCGGGTCCCGTGTGCGCTGGGTCTCGCCTACGCCGGGTGAGAGGTGTAGGGCTGGTGCGTGAGCGGTCGGGGGACCGATTTCTTCATCAGTCACGCCGGCCGGGACACCGCCTGGGCGGAGTGGCTGGCCTGGCAGCTCCAGGAGGCCGGATACAGCGTCGAGCTGGACGTGTGGGACTGGGCGCCCGGCGAGGACTTCGTGGCCCGCATGCAGCAGGCGCTGGAGTCCGCGGACCGGCTGCTGGCGGTGTGCAGCCAGGCCTACTTCACCTCCGTGTTCGGCGGCGCCGAGCTGCGCGCGGCGTTCGCGCAGTCCGCGGCGGCGCAGGGACGGATCGTGCCGTT